>CAIUKQ010000423.1 GCA_903899705.1 uncultured beta proteobacterium | reverse complement strand
ATCACAAGAACGGCAAACGGGTAGATCAGCTTCTTCCACATGGCAATTTCGTACTGTTCCGTTTTCTGGTGGTTCTCCCCCAGATGGCGGGAATACTGGTACAGGTTCCACGCAGACATGCGCTCCGGCTGCACGAACAGCACCGACAGGATGTCCGGTGTGAGGACCGAGCGCCATTCGATCGCGCCTCGCTTGGCAACCGTCACGTTTTGCGCGCCAAACTGCGTTTCCGTTACCCCTTCCAGTTGCCAGGTCCCGGAACCCGAAAAGTATCCGGTTTTGCCATCGGCGATGGAAAGCAGCCGGTAACTTTTGTCAAAGCTGAACACCCGGATACCGGACAACGTCCCGTCCGGCAGTACCTCACGTACATTGACGAAACGCCCTTCGTCCCGAATCCAGAGTCCGGTGCGAAATTCCTGGGCGACCACCGCACTGGTGGCCTGCAGTTTCAGGCGCCTCGCGGCAGCGTCGGAATAGGGGGCGACAACCTCTCCAAAAAGGAACGTGAGCAGGAAAAACACCACTCCGACTCGAAAAAGCATCGCCGCCGCGTCACCCGGTGACAGCCCCGCGGCACGCATGACGGTGTATTCGGAATTGCCTGCCAGCCGGGACAGCACATACAGAGTGCCGATCAGCACCGCGATCGGAAACAATTCGTAGATGTGCGTCGGGGTGGAAAGCGCGACGAAGACCAGGGCGTGATGCAGTTGGTAGCTGCCCTTGCCGATATCACCCAGTTCATTGATCAGGTCGAAAAAGGCGAACAATCCGAGAAATGCCGCAAATACGAATACGGTCGCGCCATAAATTTCCCTCGCCAGATAGCGCCTGAAAACCCTCACTTCTTGAATCCCCACGTGCGCAAACTCAGGATCGGACCGATGAACAACCGGCGCAGGAAAAGAACCATCAAGACGCAGGCCATTCCTGCATGCACTATCCACCAACCCGTTGCAAAGGTCATCCTGCCCTGAAAGACCCAAGCCTGCGCAATACTGATTAGGTTTGAATACGCCATGTAGATCAGCAGCGCGAAGACCAGATTGATCGATCTGCTGGCCCTGGGATTCACGAATGACAGAGGAATCGCCAGCAGCACCAGCGTGAGCGCGGAGAGGGGCAGCCCGATGCGCCAAAGCAGCTCCGCCAAATTCGCCCTGCTCGTATCCTGGATCAAGGCAAGGGTGGACAGCGCCTTGGTGGAGGTTTCAGACGCGACGGCCTCTTTGGTCTCGATCCGGATCGAATACTTCTCGAAGTCCATCACCTTGTAGTCGGGCAAACCGGGCGTGCCGTCGTAACGCCTGCCGTGCAACAAAACGACGAATCTGTCGCCATCCTTGTTGGTTTCCCGGTACCCGCGCTGGCTTACCATCACGGAAAGCTTGCCCTTCACCGTATGCGAGACGAATACGTTCTGGACATTGTTTTCGTCGCCATCAATCGCCTCGACAAAAAAGACCCGTTCCGCGCCGCTTGCTTCGCGAAAAACGCCGGGGGAAACGCGGGCGATATCATCCCGATTGTCCATTTGCTTTCTATAGACTTCGCTCATGCCGACCGCCCAGGGTGAAAGCACCGTTGAGAGCAAGGCGATCAGAAGGATGATGGGGAGTGAAAAGATCGCAACCGGCCGCATCCACGCGAGCAACGATTGGCCCGAACAGAACCAGATGACCATTTCCGAGTCACGGTAGCTGCGGGACAGTGCCATCAGCACGCTGATGAAAAGCGTCAGGGACAGCAGTACCGGCAGGTAATTGACCGCTGAAAATCCGAGGAGGGCGAGGACACCCTCGGACAGAACGCGTCCGCTCGCCGCCTGGCCCAGCAGGCGTATCAGCTGGGTGGTGACGGTAACCGCGAAAAGCGTGGAGAAAACCGCCAGTGCAAGGCTGGAAAACTCCCGGATCAAAGCGCGCTGAAAAATCACCGTCTTGGGCCGTCCTCGAATTGCGGGGGGAAAAGCACCGGAAAACCTTCGAACCCGGTATCCGGTGCCATGCATCTTTGACGCAACCGGATCATTACGGGGATAATCATCGCGAACAATCCGTCCCTAATGATCAACCCTGCATCCTGCATCGAATATCGCTCAAATCCGAATGGCGCAAAGCGACCCCCGGCGAGATTGACGTCTTATCCGGATGATGGGAATTCGCTTAAATGACAAAGGAGTCACGGTGGAATTTAGCATAAAAGTATCGGCACCCGAGAATGCCAAGACGTCGTGCCTGGTTGCGGGCATCTTTGAATCGGACATCCTCTCCAGTACCGCTGCCAGTATAGATCGCGCCTCAGGCGGACTGCTGAAATCGTTGATGAAGTCAGGAGATCTGCAGGGCAAGGCCGGGTCGAGCCGCATGCTCTTTCATGTCCCCGGTGTCGCGGCTGAACGCGTCCTCGTTCTCGGTCTTGGCAAGAAGGAAAATTTTCGCGCCAAGGAATACGGCGATGCGATTCGCGCGTGCGTCAATGCGGTCAATGGCACCTCCATCAAGGACCTCTGGATAACTCTTGCCGAGACTGCCGTCGCCGGTCGGGATTCGGAATGGAAAGCCCGTCATCTCGCAATGTCGGCGTCGGATGCGACGTACAGGTTTGAACAGATGAAGAGCGCCAAAAGCAAACGCCCCCCGCTCGCGGCAATCGTTCTCGGGCTGCGCGGGACGGTCGGGAAGGCCGCATTTGAGAGCGGCCTGGCGCAGGGACGCGCAATAGCGGCCGGAACCAGTCTGGCCAGGGATCTCGGTAATCTTCCCGGCAATGTCTGCACGCCGACCTACCTCGCCCAGGCGTCCGAAGACATGGCGAAACAGCATGGACTTGGAATTGAAATTCTCGACCGCAAGGACATGGAGCGTCTGAAGATGGGCGCCCTGCTTTCAGTTGCAAAAGGGTCCCGCGAACCGCCCAAGTTCATCGTTCTCCACCACCGCGGTGCCGCGAAAAAGGACAAACCGGTGGTGCTGATCGGCAAAGGCGTCACGTTTGACACGGGCGGCATCTCCATCAAGGCGGCCGGCGACATGGATGAAATGAAATTCGACATGTGCGGGGCCGCTGCGGTCATTGGCACGCTGCGCGCCGCCGCAGAATTGAAAATCCGCCTGAATGTCATCGGAATAATCCCGACCACCGAAAACATGCCTGGCGGCGCAGCCAGCAAACCAGGAGACATCGTCACCACGATGTCGGGACAAACCGTCGAGATACTGAACACCGATGCGGAAGGTCGCCTGATTCTCTGCGATGCAATGACCTATGCCGAGCGATTCGAGCCCAGCGCAGTCATCGATAT
>CAIUKQ010000422.1 GCA_903899705.1 uncultured beta proteobacterium | reverse complement strand
TTGTCTCGTAGGCGTGATAGCCCAGAAAGTCATAGAGCTGTTCGCGTGTCTGCATTTTGCCAAGCACCGCCTTTTGCGTCCCATCTCGCCGAATCGCTCCGTAGACGTCCAAGGCGGCCTGGCTCATGGCTCGAAACGCCGACAGCGGATACAGCGCAATGGCAACGTTCACCGTACGCAATTCCTCGATGGTGAACAGAGGTGTTGCGCCGAATTCGGTGAGGTTCGCAAGCACCGGCACTTTCACGGCGTCGACAAATTTTGCGTACATGGACAACTCGGTCATCGCCTCGGGAAAAATCCCATCCGCACCGGCTTCGACGCAGCGGCAGGCCCGGTCCATGGCTGCATCCAGTCCTTCAACCGCCAGAGCATCGGTGCGCGCCATGATGAAAAACGAAGCATCCGTGCGGGCGTCGGCAGCGGCCTTGACCCGATCCACCATTTCCTGCGTGGACACCAGTTCCTTGCCGGGACGATGGCCGCATCGCTTGGCGCCGACCTGATCCTCAATATGCATGGCAGCGGCCCCCGCACGAATGAGCGAGCGCGTGGTTCGCGCAATGTTGAATGCCGAGGCGCCGAATCCGGTGTCGACATCGACGAGCAGGGGCAGGGTGCAGACATCGGCTATGCGCCGCACATCGGTGAGCACGTCATCCAGATTCGAGATGCCGAGATCAGGCAGGCCCAGAGAACCCGCGGCGACGCCGCCACCGGATAGATAGATCGAGCGGTAGCCGCTGCGTTCAGCCAGTCTTGCGGTGTAAGCGTTCAGCGTACCGACGCATTGCAGCGGTTTCTCATCGAAGAGCGCTTTGCGGAATTTTTCGCCGGGCGTGGCATCTGACATAAGTATTTGATTTCTTTAAATTAATAAAGCTAAACACCCTGGGCGTCGCTGACAAATGCCACGAACAGCAATTCGCTGACGGCCTTAGAAAAATGCCTTCTCAGCCTCCGCAGGCAGTGCAACGCCGGTGACCTTGGCCTTTTGCAACAACTCCCAGTAATACCTGAACGTTGCCCGGTCATGCATTTCACCATCGAACTGAATCGGGCCCCAACCGGCGTTCTGGGCGGCGATCAGGATGCCGGCGCCGGCCTGCACCTCGGTCAACTCCGGTTTCATCGCGTCGATGATGGGCCTGATCTGGGTGGGATGAATGGACCATTTGCGCAGGAATCCAAATTCCCGGCGGGCTCGCCGGGCATCGTCAAACGCAGTCTGCGGATTGCGTATGTCGAGCGTCACGCCGTCGGCAGGCACCACGCCATTCGCAAGCGCGGCCGCGCTCAATTCGGTCTTGGCCCGGACCATCAATTTATGCTCGAACTGGCCCGGAGAACGCATGGCGCTCGCGGGAATGGCGCCATGATGCGCGGAGACCAGATCCATCAAACCGAAATCCAGTGTCTGCATCCAGGGCAGCGCCGCGATCTGGTATGCCTCACGGATACCGCCATGGGTTTCGAGAAGAACGTGTATGGGAATCTCGCGTTTGATTCCCAGGCGCGCCGCAGTCTGCTGAATGAATTCGATCATCACGCGCGTTTGTTGCGCGCTGTCGACCTTGGGCAATGTGAGGTAGGCGATGTTGCCACCGGCCTCGCCCAGCAGAATTTCGACGTCCTGTCGCCAGAACGCATGCGTTTCATCATGGATCCGCGCGCCGGCCATCTGGTGCCGGTTGGAGGGGCCCGCAATTAGGCGGGCCACCATTTTGGCGTGCTCCACCTCCTGGCCGGGGCGGGCGCCGTCTTCGCAATCGCAGGTCAGATCGAACAGCGGCCCGATCTCATCCTGCAATGCAAACGACTTCGTGATGACCTTTTCATTGCCGGCAATATGTTCGCA
>CAIUKQ010000421.1 GCA_903899705.1 uncultured beta proteobacterium | reverse complement strand
GGTCACGGCACACCTGCTGGCCCGTTATGCCATCCCCCAGCGGCCGATGGCCCTGCATGCCCACAACGAACGGGCGCGCACCGAACAGGTCTTGAAGCTGCTCTCCGAAAACAAGCGCGTGGCCCTGGTCAGCGATGCCGGCACCCCGGGCATTTCCGATCCCGGCGCGATCCTGGTCCAGGCCGCACGGGCGGCCGGCTACCGCGTCACCCCCATTCCCGGGCCCAGCGCGCTGGTCGCGGCCCTGTCGGTCTCGGGCATTGCCGCCGAGCGTGTTCTTTTTTGCGGCTTTCTTCCCGCAAAAGCCAGTGCCCGCAGGCATTCCATCGAGGAACTTGCCGAACGCACGGAAGCCCTCGTATTCTACGAAGCGCCGCATCGGGTGATTGAATGCGTCGAGGACCTCGCATCCGGACTGTCCCGGGCTGCGGAACGCAGGCTCGTCATTGCCCGCGAGATCACAAAACTCTTTGAGAGCATCCATGAATGCCCGCTTGATCAGGCGGCCGACTGGTTGCGCGGCGACTCTGACCGGCAGCGCGGAGAATTTGTTCTTGTCGTATCGGGCTTCGAATCGCAAACACCCACGGTCGACTGGGAGAAGACGCTGGTGACCCTGCTTGCCGACCTTCCACTCGCGCAGGCGGTGCGTCTGACGTGTGCGATCACCGGCGCCAAGCGCAAGCCGGTTTATGACCGGGCGCTCGAGCTGAAAGGCGCGGAATGAGGCGGAACACTGTTGCCGTTTCCTCGCGAAACGGCAAGACGCTATGATTCGTTCAGCATGAAATCCCTGACAATCACGCAACCCGACGACTGGCACCTGCATCTGCGAGATGGCGCTGCGCTTGCCGACGTGCTGCCGCACACGGCGAGGACATTTGCGCGCGCGATCATCATGCCCAACCTCAAGCCGCCCGTGACCACGGTGGCCTTGGCATCCGCCTACCGGCAGCGCATCCTGGACGCGATGGATGCCGCAATGCGCGCTGGGAAGCTCGCGACCGGCACGCGCTTTGAGCCGCTGATGACGCTGTATCTCACCGACAATACCTCGGCAGACGAGATTGCAAAGGCGCGCGACAGCGGTTTCGTGCATGCGGTCAAATATTATCCCGCCGGAGCCACCACCAACAGCGACGCGGGCGTCAGCTCGCTCGAGCGCGCTTTTCCCGCGCTTGAGGCCATGGAGAAGCATGACCTCCCTCTTTTGATTCACGGCGAGGTCACCGATCCGCGGACCGACCTCTTCGATCGCGAACGCCTGTTCGTGGAATCCCAGTTGCAGACCATCGTGAGCAGGTTTCCCGGGCTGCGCGTGGTGGCCGAACACATCACCACCCGTGAAGCGGCACAGTTCGTTGAACAGGCTCGTCCGGGCGTCGCAGCCACCATCACCGTGCACCATCTTCTCTACAACCGGGGCGCCATTTTTCAGGGCGGCATTCGCCCGCATTTCTACTGTCTTCCGGTGCTGAAGCGCGAGGAGCACCGGTTGGCGCTGGTTGCGGCTGCGACCTCGGGCAGTCCGAAGTTCTTCCTTGGCACCGACAGCGCGCCGCATCCCCGTGATCTGAAGGAGCACGCCTGCGGCTGTGCCGGTGTCTTCAGTGCGCCGGCAGCTCTCGAGCTATATGCAGAAGTATTTGATTATGAAGGTAAAATTTATTTTTTGGAAGGTTTTTCCAGCCACCATGGGGCCGATTTTTACCGACTGCCGCGCAACACCGCGAAGGTGACACTGGTGAAAGAGGCATGGACCCTGCCGGCCGAGTTTTCGTTCGGTGGTGGCACGGTGGTACCCCTGCGTGCCGGTGAACAGGTTGGTTGGCGGATGGCGTGAGCCCCGGGGGCAACGGATATTTCTCCTCGCCGGTCTATGATTCCCTGCGCCACTGGCTGGGGAATATTCCACCCGACTGCGCGGCCGATCCCGACCAGCTGAACGCGTTGTGCAAATCGCCGCCCTTGAGCGGCGGCGGTGTGCCCATCCGTTTTGTTCGTCCGGTCGCTCCGGGATTGCACCGATATGCGGATCAATACGAGGTGCGCACCAGCGTTCGCGGAGAAATACCCGTGCGGAGCGAAAGCTGGCACGACACATTCAATGCGCTGGCGTGGCTCTCGTTTCCGCGAACGAAGGCTGCCATCAACCATCGGCATTTTTCCGAACTGGAGCGGGACCGTACCCAACGTGGCATCCGGGAGGATGAAGCGTTTTCACCGGGTGGGAAACGCAGTGCGAGCCGGGATGCGCTGACGCTTTTTGACGAGAGCGGCATCCTTGTGGCATCGACTGATGACCAACTGCTCGAGTTGATCCGGCGCCACCGCTGGAAGGAACTGTTCTGGGGCCGGCGCGCGGACGTGGAGCAGCGGATGCGTTTTTTTGTTCTCGGACATGCCGTGCATGAGAAATCGATGCGCGCATACAAGGGAATCACCGCCCGCGCCTTGTTGTTGCCCGTGACCGAAGCATTTCCCGATCTGTCTCCTGCGCGGCAGTTGGAATATGTCGATGATGCCGCGGCAAGGCATGTTGCGCAGCCTGCATCGTTTGCATCACCGCAAGACCTCTCGCCCTTGCCGATCATGGGAATACCGGGATGGGATGACAATGAAGCGGACTCTTACTACGACGATGTCAGTGTTTTCCGTTGAGTGTCGGTCAGCAGCAGAACGCGAGTCGATTCGGATCGCCTCAAATTGCATGAAAGCGTTGCGGGTGTCGTGGGTGGGCCCGCCACAGGCGTAGAATCCACCCTGAAGCTGGCCGGACGGTCGCTGCGCGTAAGGCCGCGTAGAGGAAAGTCCGGGCTCCATAGAGCAGGGTGACGGGTAACGCCCGTACGTTATAAGGCGGGGCGCAAGCTTCGCCGAAGGCGAGGAATAGGGCCACAGAGACGAGTCGCAATGCCCGGGCAACCGGGTCTTGCGGGTGAAACGCGGTAACCTCCACCCGGAGCAACACCAAATAGGCGGACATTGAGGCGGCTCGCTGAGTCCGCGGGTAGGTGGCTTGAGCCCTGGGGTAACCCATGGCCCAGATGAATGACCGTTACGGGAGGCAACTCCCGACAGAACCCGGCTTACAGGCCAGCTTCGTTTTTCCCTGTTTCCATCGCGGTGACCGCGTCAATCTCCGCGATCACCTGGTCCGCGCTCAATTCGTTCAGGCAGCGAAAATGCCCCAGCGGGCATTCGCGCTGATAACAGGGGCTGCAGGGTAAGCCTTCGATGCGGGCAATCCGAACGTGTTCACTCATGGGCGGCGTGTGCTCGGGGCTTGATGACCCGTACAGGGCGACGAGGGGCTTGTCGAGTGCCGCGGCCACATGCATCAGCCCCGAATCATTGCTCACCACAAGTTCGGCTGCGGACATCAGGTCGATAGCCGTCGCGAGGTCTGTGCGCCCGCAAAGGTTGACCGCGGCGCCCGCTGAAAACCGCTCGATGTCATTCCCAAGCCCCATCTCCTTGGCAGATCCGAGCAGCCAGATGTTTCGTCCACGCGCGGCGAGCCTTCGCGTGAGTTCGGCAAAATGTCGTGCTGGCCAGCGCTTGGCCGGACCGTATTCCGCCCCGGGGCAGAGCGCCACCACCGGCCGGCTTCTGTCCAGGCCGAGACGAGCAACCGAAATCAGCAGATTGGCCTGATCTACCCGCAAGCTGCATTTCGGCAGGGGATGCGTTGTCTTGACTCCCGGCTTTTCGGCAAGCAGCGCATAGCGTTCGGCCATGAGCGGCGTTTTCTTTTCGTCCAGCTTGTGCAGGATGTTGAGCAGGCCGTAGCGCGACTCGCCGGTGAAACCCACGCGAAGGCCGATGTCCGCAAAAAAGGGAATCAGCGCGGATTTGAAGGTGTTGGGCAGCACGATTGCTTCGTGGTAGCCGCGCGCGCGCAATGCCTTTCCGGTTTCCCAGCGCTGCCGCAGCTGCAGGGGGCCGTGAACGAATGGCGTTGCCATGACCCCGGCAATCTCGGGCATGCGTGACAGAAGAGGGGCGGTCCACGAGGGCGCCAGTGCGTCAATGACGGCACCCGGCAGGCGCTGGTGCAGCCTTGCAAGCAGGGGTTGGGCCAGCAGCGTATCGCCGACCCAGTTGGGCGCGACGATGAGGATTCGCGGCACGGCGGTCTCAGTGCCCTTTCGGCGCCGCGCCTTTGTAGATGTACTTCGTGCCGCAATATGGGCAGAGCATCTCTCCAGCTTCGGCAACATCCAGGAAAACCCTGGGATGCATGCTCCAGACGGGCGTGTCAGGCATGGGGCAGTGCAGCGGCAGGTCGGACTCGCGAACCTCCACCTCCCGGGATTTTTCCGTGCTCCCGGCCATTATGCTTTTGCCTTCGACTTGGAGGTGCTTTTTTCTTCCACCGGGCTGAGCCAGTCCATGTGTTTGGGGACCTTGCCGCGTATCACGTCGAAAAACAGTTGCTGCAACCTCGTCGTGACCGGTCCGCGCTTGCCATCGCCGATCGTGCGATTGTCGAGTTCGCGTATGGGTGTGACTTCAGCCGCGGTGCCGGTGAAGAACGCTTCATCGGCGACGTAGATGTCGTCGCGCGTCAACCTGCGCGCGCTCACCTCGTAGCCCAGTTCGCGCGCGAGGGTGATGATCGAGTCGCGAGTGATACCCATCAGCGCCGAGGCGATTTCGGGTTCGTAGATCTTTCCATTTTTGACGATGAACAGGTTTTCGCCCGCGCCTTCCGCGACGAATCCTTCGGTGTCCAGCAGCAATGCCTCGTCATAGCCATTCTCGGTGGCCTCCAGGTTTGCGAGGATGGAGTTGGCGTAGGTGCCTGAGAATTTGGCGCGCGCCATATTCACGTTCACATGGTGGCGGGAGTACGACGAGGTCTTGACGCGTATGCCCTTCTCAAGACCCTCGGCGCCCAGATAGGCCCCCCAGGGCCATGCCGCGATGGACACGTGAACCTGCGCGCCCTTGGGCGAGACGCCCATTTTCTCCGAGCCGTAAAACGCGATCGGCCGGATGTAGCATTCCTCCAGCTTGTTGGCGCGTACCACTTCCTTTTGCGCCTCCATGAGGGTTTCCCGGTCGAATGGGATCTGCATCATGTAGATCTTGCCCGAGTTGAACCAGCGATCAGTGTGCTCGGCAAGCCGGAAAATGGAGGTGCCCTCGACGGTTTTGTACGCCCTGACGCCCTCGAAGACTGCAAGGCCGTAGTGCAGGGAATGGGTCAACACGTGCGTCGTGGCCTCGCGCCAGGGGACCAGTTTGCCGTCGTGCCAGATGAAGCCGTCGCGATCGGCCATGGACATGGAATGCTCCGCGTTCAATTGGAATGGAGCGGGTATTTTATCCGAGATAGCGCGCCCTGGAGGCGGGCTCGGCTAGTCGATGGAACGACCCGCAGTCTGAAGCGGTGGCGCGGGCGCATCTGCGAACACCCGGTCCCACAGAGCCAGGGTTGCTTTGGCGTGCTGCCTGAGTTCTTCCCCGGGAACCCGCGCGTAGCGCGCGCCCTCAAGCCGCAGGGCGTGCTGGCGCCTGCGGAAGACGCGGTAGGCGATACGGACTTTTTCCGCGTCCTCATTCGGGATGAGGTTATGTCTTGCTGCCACGCCCAGCATTGCAATGTTGCCGTCATTGGCGAGAAGGTCCGGGACTTCATGGCAGTGGGCAAGGATGAGGAACTGGACGATGAATTCAATGTCGATCATGCCGCCACGATCGTGCTTGATGTCAAACAGTTCGCTGGTATTGGGATGGCCTTTCGCCAGTTTTTTCCTCATTGCCAGGACATCCATGCGAAGGCGCCGGGGATCGCGCCGAATGCCAAGAATCTGCCTTCGTTCAATCTCAAACGCCGCGCCCGTCGAGGCGTCTCCGGCGCAGAAACGCGCCCGGCTCAGGGCTTGATGCTCCCAGGTCCATGCGGATTCCCGCTGGTATTTCCGGAAAGCCTCGATGGAGGAGACTATCAGGCCGCTGGCGCCGTCGGGTCGCAGGCGAAGGTCGGTATCGAACAGCACGCCCGCTCCGGTGCGAAGGCTGAGCCAGTTGTTCAGGCGTTGCGCGAGACGCGCGTACGCTTCGGGCGCCTGTTCGTCGGCATCGTCGTACAGGAAGACCAGATCAAGGTCCGAGGCATAGCCCAGTTCCCTGCCTCCCAGCTTGCCGTAGCCGATGATGGCAAATCGCGGGAATTCGCGGCACTTGACGCGCGAATTGCGTTCGCGCAACTGCGTCCAGCACAGCTCCAGCGTCACCTGGAGCATCATGTCCGTGAGGTCCGATAGTTCGTCGGCGAGTCGTTCCACCGAAAGGTTGCCTCCCAGATCCTTGGCGAGCAGCCGGAATATCTGCGCGTGATGAGATTCGCGCAGGAGGTCCATCTGGCGCTCCTCGTCGTTCCTGTTTTCAAGCAACTGGCGCCGCAATTGACGGCCGAACCCGTTCCAGTCGCTGGTTCCCTCAAACACCCTTGCATCGAGCAATTCGTCGAGCACCACCGGGTGGCGTTGCAGGTAGTCGGCCGCCCACGGAGAACCGCCGGCCAGTTCCGCCAGGCGCGCCAGGGCCGGTGGATGTTCGTCGAGCAAAGCCAGATACGCCGCGCGGCGGCTGATGATTTCTATCAGCGCAATGCAGCGCGCCAGGGTCTCCTCGGGATTAGGCCGAGCGCCCGAAGCTTCGATCAACCTCGGGATCAGCGTGTCATAACGGACACGGCTTGACTCAGGGAGGGCGGCATATCGCGGACTGGTTCGCATGTCGCGCAGAAGCGCGGTCACGGCTGCGGTATCGCGAAAACCGAATTCCACCAACTGCTGTTCACCGTCCCCCCCGCCCTGCCACACCGGAAGCAGGACGTGGTGTGTTTCCTCCGCAATGGAGAAGATCTCCTCGAACTGCGCGGCCACATGTTCTCGATGTCCGTCCAGCGCGGCAAGAAAGGACTTCCAGCCGCGAAAGCCCATTGACAGCGCCACGAGGGTGCGATCGCCCTCATCGACGGGAAGGCTGTGCGTCTGGGCGTCATCGAGGTATTGCAGCCGGTGCTCCAGGCGGCGAAGGAAGTCGTAGGCCTTCGCAAGTTTGTCCGAGGCCTGTGCGTCGATGATGCCTTGCCTGGCAAGCGTCGCCAGAATGGCCAGAGTCGGCCTCTCGCGCAGCTGCGCGTCGCGTCCGCCGCGTATGAGTTGGTAGGCCTGGGCGATGAACTCAATTTCGCGGATGCCACCCGGCCCCAGCTTGACGTGGTCTGCGAGCTCCCGTCGCGCGACTTCAGCGCGAATCTGCGCATGCAGATCCCGCATCGCGGCGATGGCCCCGTAATCAAGGTACTTGCGGAAAACAAATGGCCGGGAAATGGCCTGCAATTCCGTCAGTGCGTCGCCGGTCAGCGCGCGCGCCTTGATCCATGCATACCGCTCCCACTCGCGACCCTGGGCGATGAAGTAGGTTTCAAGTGCATCCAGGCTTATCGCCAGGGGGCCGGCGTCGCCCCATGGTCGCAGGCGCATGTCGACCCGGAACACTGAGCCTTCAGCGGTCGATTCGGCCAGCATTGCGATCAACGACCGGCCCAGCTTGCCAAAAAATTCGTGGTTGGATATCTGCCGTTGGCCGCCGAGGGTATCACCCTCCTCAGGATAGGCAAAGATGAGATCGATATCCGACGAGACATTCAATTCTCCGCCCCCCAGCTTGCCCATGCCGATCACCATCATCCGCACTGCATTGTCTGAAGCGCCGGCCGGCCTCCCGTACGCTTCATGCAACTCGTTTTCAATCGCCGCCTGCGCCCATTCGATCGAAATTTCAGCCAACCCGGTCATTGCCGTGCAAACCTCATCGAGCGTGGCGGCGCCGGCGAGGTCACGTTCCATCGTACGAAGCATCACGCGACGCCTCAACTGGCGAAGCGCAACCTTCAGTGCCCCGACCTTTTCAGTGTTTGTTCCTGCCGGCACGCACTGCGTGATGAATTCGCGCATTTCGCCCGAGCTCCATGCGCGCAGGCCCGCAAGCGCAATTTCCCCCTCAAGCGAAGGATCCGAGAGCAGCAACTGCCGCGCGTAACGCGAGTAGTTTTCGGCCTTGATGGCATTCCTTTCGGTGCTGGTCCGCGGGTGGCCCATCCGTGTTCCGGCGTTTGGCGTTGCGGTTAAAATGGATCGACTAATGATCGGAAATTATGAACGGCACGCCGTCAACAATACCAAAGGCAAGCCGGAGCCGGCTGGAAAAGCTGATTTCAGCGTTTGGATGGCTGCTCGTCGCCGGCTATTTCGGACTGGCCTGCCTGATCCTTGTACTTCGGTACTGGGTTTTGCCCGATGCCGGGAATTACCGGCTTGAAATCGAGCAGGCGATGTCCCGAGCACTGGGCGAGCGCATCTCCATAGGCGGGTTAAGCGCAAGGTGGCAGGGTCTGAATCCGGAACTGGACCTGACGGACGTCAGCATTCACGACAGGGAGGGCAGGGTTGCCCTTTCGCTGCCTGCCGTCGAGGCCATCATCGGATGGCGCTCCCTGTGGCTGCTTTCGCTTCGTCTGCAGTCACTTATCATCGACCAGCCCGACCTGGATGTTCGCCGTGACGGTGAGGGGCGCTATTTTGTCGCGGGTGTCGAATTGCGCTCCGATCGTTCCGATGCGGGCGCCGGCGACTGGCTGCTGTCCCAGGGCGAAATCGTCATCCGCAATGCGCGGCTTGCGTGGACCGACGACAAGCGCGCCGCGCCCCGCCTCGATCTTTCCGGGGTCACGCTGTTGCTGCAGAACAAGGGGGACACCCATCGCTTTGCAGTGCGTGCAAACGCCAACAAGAGCCTGGCCTCGGGTCTGGATGTCAGGGGCGAATTCCACGGTGACTCACTGCAGGACATCGAGGTCTGGCGCGGGCAGGTTTATGCGGAACTCGATTACGTCGATCTGGCTGCATGGAAGCAGTGGGTCGACTATCCGCTGGACCTTGAGTCGGGCAAGGGGGGCTTGCGGCTGTGGTTGTCCACGGACGGACAGCGGGTCACCGATGTGAATGCCGATGTGGCGCTCGCCAATGTGCGCGCGCGCCTGGCCAATAACCTGCCCATGCTCGATCTGGAGTATTTGTACGGACGCCTGGGCGGATCACGGGCCGCGGCCGGCAGTTCGCGCGAGTCATTCAAGGCTCACGGGAATCAGTTGACCCTCAAATCAACCGGCGGCCCTGCCCTGCCAGCCACTGATTTTTCTGTTTTGTGGGAAGGCTCATCGCCCGGAACCCAGGAGCACGGGGAACTGCAGGCCAATGCGCTCGAATTCCAACCTCTGGCGAATCTGGCCGAGTTTCTGCCCCTGTCCAAGGAAAACAGGGAAAGGCTAGCCAGGATTGACCCTCGCGGATCGGTCAACGAGTTGAAATTCACCTGGGCCGGCGCGCTGGATGAGCCCGCGGGCTACAACCTTCGCGGCCGGTTCTCGAAAGTGGAAATGAAGGCTCCGGAGGGATGGGGGTCCTTCAGTGGACTGAGCGGGGAAATCAACGCGAACAAGGCCGGCGGCACGGTGCGGATCAGCTCTGAGAACACGCTGATCGACCTTCCCGAGCAGTTCCCGGAAGGCAAGGTGCGGTTTGACAAGCTGTCCGCACAGATCGCCTGGACTGTGGCGGAGGGTCAAACGGATGTGAAATTCGCCGACGTCATCTTCTCCAACGGCGATGGCGCGGGCAATTTGACTGGTACCTATACCACGCACTCGCGGCACCCGAAAAGTTCCGGCGTGCTGGATCTGACCGGACAGTTTCCACGATTCGATGCCAGGGCTATCTATCGTTACATCCCCCATTCGCCCAAGCCGGTGCGCGAATATCTGAAAAATGCCATTGTTGCCGGCCAGGGCAGGGACGGCCGCTTGAGACTGAAAGGGGATCTGCAGGACTTTCCCTATGCCGACGAAAAGGCGGGGATTTTCAAGGTCATTGCCCGCGCCACGAACGGCGAGTTCCGGTTCGCCGAGGGTTGGCCCGGGCTGACCGATGTCACAGCGGACCTGGCGTTCGACGGACGTCGCATGCAGATCGTGTCGCAGCGTGCATCGGTTCTTGGCGCGCGCGCCACCAACGTGCGCGTTCAGATTCCGGATCTGTTTGGCGGCGATGAGCGCGTGCTGGTGGAGGGGCAGGCGGATGGGCCCAGCGCGGAATTCCTGCGTTTCATTTCGTCCAGTCCGGTTTCGGGTTACATCGATGGTGCGACCCGGGGAATACGTGCAACCGGCGCAGGGCGGCTGCAGCTCAAACTCGACATTCCGGTGCGGCGCGTCGCGCAGACCAAGGTGATAGGCAGCTACCAGATTCTGGCCAACCAGGTCGATATCGAGGGCGGGGTGCCGCCTTTGAATCAGGTCAGCGGGCGGATCGATTTTTCCGAAACCAGCCTTGCGGCCCGTGGCATCACCGCGCAATCCCTTGGAGGCACCGCCACCTTCGGGCTGAACTCGCGCGCCAATGGTGTCGTCGAGGTCGACGGCCAGGGCAGCGCGGGCATTGAACCGGTGCGCAAATTCTTCGATTTGCCCTTGCTTGAGCGTTCCTCCGGCACGGCAAACTGGCGCTCCCTGATTCGTATTGGCAAGGACGGACTGGATCTGAGTGTCGATTCCAACCTGGTCGGCGTGTCCATCGCGCTGCCGGAGCCCTTTTCCAAGGCTGCGCTCGAGCCGCTGCCATTCAAGTTGGAATACTCCACCCGTCCCGATGCAGAATTCCTTCGTGGCATCAAAGCGCCCCGGCTGGCCGCCGGCGCGGACGCTTTCTCAGTGGCTCTGGGATCCCGCGCAAACGGCGTGCTCATGCGCAGGAAAACGCCGGGAGGCTATCAATTGGATCGCGGCGCCATCGGAATCGGCGAACCGGTACCGGTGATGGACAGGCCGGGCATTTCGATTGCCGGCAAATTCAACCATCTCGACATCGATCAGTGGCGCAGCATGCTGGGATCCGGCACTGGAGCGGGTGATGCGCTTGCGACCAATCTGAATTTGACGGCAGGGACTTTGGATTTTGCAGGCAGGCGCCTGAATGATCTCAGGCTGAGGGCCGCGCCTGTCGGCAGTGCCTGGGCCGCGAACCTCACATCGCGTGAATTGTCGGGGCTGGTCACGTGGCGGCCGGAGGGGGCCGGCCGCATTGTGGCGCGACTGAAGCACTTCACCCTTCCGGATGCGCCGCCGGGGCCGTTGCCGCCCGAGGTGCAAAGCACCGAGTTGCCCGCGCTGGACATTGTTTCCGAGAGTTTCACGCTGGGTGAGCGCATCCTGGGGCGGTTCGAACTTGTGGCCATCAACGAGGTGCGAGACTGGCGCATCGAGAAGCTTACGCTATCCACCGAGGAGGGTGAGTTCTCGGCCAGCGGTGTATGGCAGAGTTGGTCGCAGCGCCCCAGTATCAACCTGAACATGAAGCTGGATCTGAAAAATGCCGGAGCATTCCTCACCCGCATGGGATTTCCCGGCACCATGAAGGACGGGACCGCCAGACTGGAAGGCAAGATCGGCTGGCTCGGCAACCCGCAATCGATCGATTATCCGACACTGACCGGGGACATTGCGCTCAGCGCGGCGAATGGCCAGTTTCTGAAGGCGGACCCGGGCATAGCGAAGCTTCTCGGAATATTGAGCATGCAAACCTGGATCACGCTTGATTTTCGCGGATTGTTCGGCGAGGGGTTTGTATTCGACAACATGGCGAGCAACGCGCGCATTACCCGTGGCGTGATGGCCACAGAGAATTTCGAGATGAATGGCAAGACCGCGAAAGTCTCGATGTCGGGCAGCATCAACCTTGCGCAGGAGACCCAGAATCTGAAGGTGAGGGTGGTGCCTTCCCTGGGCGACGGCGTATCCTCGATTGCGGCATTGACGGCCGCGAACCCCGCGATTGGCCTGGTTGCGCTGTTGTTGCAGCGTGTGCTGGGCGATCCGGTGGGCAAGGCGTTTGCGTTCGACTATACGGTGATGGGCACCTGGCATGACCCCAAAGTCGCGCGGACTAATATTGAAAGCCCTGCTGGGATCGCTGATCCGAAGGTTGAAAAATGAGCGGAGAAATAACAGGGAGCAGTCACAATCATGGCCGATAGCATTTTCAAGGCAGCAGCGATACAGATGGTCTCCGGCCACGAGGTGGAGAAGAACCTCGCGGACGCAGGGGACTTGATTGCGGAAGCGGTGAAGCAGGGCGCCCGACTGGTGGGACTGCCGGAATACTTCTGTCTCATGGGCAGGCGCGATGGCGACAAGGTTGCGATACGCGAGGTCGACGGCAGCGGGCCGATTCAGGACTTTCTGTCACAGACCGCCGCAAAGCATGGCATCTGGCTGGTGGGCGGCACAGCGCCGCTTGAAACGGGCGATCCGGGGCGCGTGCGCAACTCCTGCCTGATCTACGACGCGAACGGCAAGCGCGTCGCCCGCTACGACAAGATCCACCTGTTCGGCTTCCAGAACGGCACCGAGCGCTATGATGAATCCACCACCATCGAGGCGGGCGATGCGCCGCTGTCCATCGATTCGCCGTTCGGGAAGCTGGGGTTTTCCGTCTGCTATGACCTGCGTTTTCCGGAGCTGTATCGCGCCTTCGCACCGGTGGACATCATTTTCGTTCCCTCGGCATTCACGGCGACCACCGGACGCGCGCATTGGGAAACACTGCTGCGCGCGCGCGCGATTGAAAATCTGGCCTATGTGATTGCGCCGGCCCAAGGGGGAACCCACAGCAACCGGCGTGCGACCTGGGGACACAGCATGATCATTGACCCGTGGGGTGAGATTCTTGCCTGCCGCGACGAAGGGCCGGGTGTGGTGATCGCCGAAATCGATCTGTCGAAAAACGCGAAGGTGAGGGCAAGCCTCCCGGCACTTGATCACAGGACTTTGGGCGTTTGATAAAAGCCAATGAAATCAAATACCTGAATAACGCGACGGGTATCTGCCGGAAATTGGTCCAGGTCGCCAGCAGGTAGAATAGACGGCACGCGTTTCGCCCCCCGTGTCAACTTCTTACGAATCGAATCCATTCATGAATGCACCCGACGCCCCGTTTCGCATCGCGCAATCCAATCTGCTGTCCGCACATGATCTGGACAGCGCGAAGATCGCCAAGGTGTTTGGCGCGATGCGCATCGCGAAGCTGGATTACGCCGACCTGTTTTTCCAGTATTCACGCAGTGAAGGCTGGAGCCTGGAAGAAGGCATCGTCAAATCGGGCAGCTTCAACATCGAGCAGGGCGTGGGCGTGCGCGCCATTTCGGGGGAGAAAACCGCTTTCGCCTATTCCGACGACATCGGCATGCCGGCATTGCTCGATGCGGCGGAAGCAACGCGTGCCATGGCCAGCGCCGGTCGCGGCGCCCGGACCGCGGTCAAATCGAAGCGCAAACATGCGGCGCTGGGCGAACCGCATCTGCTTTATCAGGGTGTCGATCCCCTGGTGTCGCTTGCCGACGGGGAAAAAGTCCGGTTGCTGGAAACACTGGAGCGCAAATGCCGTGCAAAGGATCCGAGGATCACGCAGGTGATGGCAAGCCTCGCCGGGGTCTATGAACTTGTTCTGATAGCGCGCTCGGACGGCGTGATGGCGGCCGACATCCGGCCGCTGGTGCGCATGTCAGTGCAGGTGATTGCCGAGTCCAATGGACGCCGCGAATCGGGTTCCTCCGGTGGTGGCGGGCGCACCGACTATTCGCTGTTCTCCGATGCGCGACTGGATGAATTCGCGAATGAGGCGGTCGGGCAGGCGCTCACCAATCTGGATTCGCGCCCCGCGCCGGCGGGCAGCATGACGGTAGTCCTTGGTTCGGGATGGCCCGGCGTGCTGCTGCATGAGGCGATTGGCCACGGCCTTGAAGGTGATTTCAACCGCAAGGGCAGCTCCGCCTTTTGCGGCCGGATTGGAGAACGTGTTGGCGCGCCGGGCGTCACGGTGGTGGACGATGGCACCCTGCCCGGGCGACGCGGCTCGCTCAACATCGACGACGAAGGCAATCCCACGCAGTGCAATACCCTGATAGAGGACGGCATCCTGCGCGGCTACCTGCAGGACAGTCTCAATGCCCGCCTGATGGGCGTACCCGTCACCGGCAACGGCCGGCGCGAATCCTACGGCCATGTGGTGCTGCCGCGCATGACCAATACCTACATGCTGAACGGCGACAAGACCCACGAGGAAATCATCGCCTCGGTCAAGCACGGCCTGTATGCCGAAAACTTCGGCGGCGGACAGGTGGACATCACCAACGGCAAGTTCGTGTTCTCCGCTTCAGTGGCCTACATGATCGAGAACGGGAAAGTGACTTATCCGGTCAAGGGCGCGACGCTGATCGGCAACGGCCCGGATGCGTTGACGCGCGTTGCGATGATCGGCAATAACCTCAAGCTGGACAGCGGTGTGGGCACCTGTGGCAAGGAAGGGCAGAGCGTTCCTGTCGGGGTTGGACAGCCAAGTCTAAGGATTGACGGGCTTACCGTCGGTGGAACAGGTTAGGTAAAGCTCGAAAGCTTCGGAACAGGGGAAGAGGGGGGGCCCTCTTCCCCCGTTACCCTCATCGCCCCGCGGTGGTCCAGGGCGCTTTTGCCTGGTTTTATTTTTCCCAGTCTAACGAGCGCTGCACGGCGCGGCGCCATTCGCCGAGGCGTTCGTCGGCTTCGGTTCGCTTCATGCGCGGTTCGAATCTCGCTTCGGCCTGCCACCGGGTTGCGATTTCCGAACGGTTTTTCCAGACGCCGACGGCAAGGCCTGCCAGATAGGCCGCGCCCAGTGCGGTGGTTTCGAGAATCTTCGGTCGCACCACGGGCACGCCCAGCAGGTCCGCCTGCATCTGCATCAGCAGGTTGTTGGCCGCAGCGCCGCCGTCGACGCGCAGTTCGCGAAGGCGTGTGCCGGATTCTTTTTGCATGATTTGCAACAGTTCGGCCGACTGAAGCGCGATCGACTCCAGCGCCGCACGGGCGATGTGCGCGGAGGAGGTGCCCCGGGTCATGCCCACGATGGTTCCGCGTGCGTTGGGGTCCCAGTAGGGCGCGCCCAGTCCGGTGAATGCCGGGACGAGGAAGACGCCGCCGGTGTCCTGAACGGTCGATGCCAGTGCTTCGACATCGGGTGATTTGCGAATCAGCCTGAGTCCGTCGCGCAGCCATTGGATCACGGCACCGCCCATGAACACACTGCCCTCGAGGGCGTACTGCCGTGTGCCGGCGTGCGCCGCCAGCGTTGTGAGCAGCCCGCCGCGCGGACGGGCCGCTTTCTCGCCGGTATTCAGCAGGACGAAGCATCCTGTGCCATAGGTGTTTTTTGCCATGCCAGGCCGCACGCAACCCTGGCCGAACAAGGCGGCCTGCTGGTCACCGGCCACTCCTGCGATCGGGACCGGCCCGCCCAGCAGACGCGCCTCGGTTTTGCCATGGACATGGGACGACGGCAGTACGTCCGGCAACATCGAGGCCGGAATGTTGAAAAGTTTGAGCAGCCCGGTATCCCACACGCCGCGGTGGATGTCATAGAGCATGGTGCGCGAGGCATTGCTCGGGTCGGTGACGTGCAGCCTGCCGCCGGTGAGCTTCCAGATGAGCCAGGAGTCAATCGTGCCGAAAGCCAGTTCGCCGCGTTCTGCATGTATGCGAAGCCCGGGGATGCTGTCCAGTATCCATTCCAGCTTGGTCGCCGAGAAATAAGGGTCCAGCACCAGGCCTGTTCGCCGCGCGATCAGCGGTGCCCGCCCGTGCCGCGCGAGGCTGGCGCACCGCGCCGCGGTCCGGCGGTCCTGCCAGACGATGGCGTTGTGCACCGGGATGCCTGTGCGGCGATCCCAGACCACGGTGGTTTCTCGCTGGTTGGTGATGCCGACGGCTGAGATGCGTCCAGCCGTGACGCCGGCGCGCTGCATCGCCAGGCGCGCGCAGGCAAGCTGGCCGCGCCAGATGTCCTCCGGGTCGTGTTCGATCCAGCCCGATTTCGGAAAGATCTGGCGGAATTCGCGCTGCGCAATGCCGCAGGCTCTTCCGCGTTCGTCGAAAACGATGGCTCGGGAACTGGTGGTTCCCTGATCGAGTGCAAGCACGTATTTCATCGGCTGCCTTTTATCGGCTGCATTTCATCAGCCTGTTCCCCGTTTTGACACGGCAGGTGGCGTGGCATTCTAAAGGCTTGGAAGTGCTGCTGTGCTAGAATTTGCCGCCCTCAAGCCCCGCAGGGACGGGGTATCCGGGCGATATTTCAACCCCTTCTTGCAAGAACAAGCAGATCGAAAAGAGAGCCTGTCATGGACAGGCCAGGCACCGGATCAGTTCGCCGGAAATTCCTTATCAGCCGATAGGCGAGTCGAAATGAAAATTCACGAATACCAGGCCAAAGAAGTACTGCGCAAATTCGGCGTTCCCACGCCCAAAGGCATCCCCTGTTTCAGCGTTGACGAGGCGGTCAAGGCCGCCGATACGCTGGGCGGCAAGGTGTGGGTGGTCAAGGCGCAGATCCATGCGGGCGGCCGTGGCAAGGGCGGCGGCGTGAAGGTTGCGAAGTCGCGTGACGAGGTTCGCGAATGGGCGGGAAAGATCCTGGGAATGCAGTTGGTGACGCACCAGACCGGGCCCGGCGGGCAGAAGGTCCGCCGCCTGCTGGTCGAAGAGGGGGCCGACATCAAGAAGGAACTGTACGTCGGCATGGTGGTTGACCGCGGCACGCAGAAGGTGGCGCTGATGGCCAGTTCCGAAGGTGGCATGGACATCGAGGAAGTCGCTGCGCACACCCCCGAGAAGATTCACAAGATATTCATCGATCCAACCACCGGATTGACGGACACGGAGTGCGATGAGGTGGCGGGCAAGATCGGGATTCCGGAAGCGTCGCTGGCACAGGCACGGGTGGTGTTGCAGGGCCTGTACAAGGCGTTCGTGGAAACCGATTCGTCGCTGGCCGAAATCAATCCGCTCATTCTCACCGGAGACGGCCGCGTGGTGGCGCTTGACGGGAAGATCGATCTTGACGGCAATGCCATGTTCCGCCATCCCGACCTTCTCGCCATGCGCGACCTGGACGAGGAAGATCCGGCCGAAGTGCAGGCCTCGAAATTCGACCTCAATTACATTCAGCTCGACGGTACGATCGGGTGCCTCGTGAATGGTGCGGGCCTTGCCATGGCAACGATGGACACCATCAAGCTCTACGGCGGCAGCCCGGCGAATTTTCTCGATGTGGGCGGCGGTGCCACCACGGAGAAGGTTACGGAGGCTTTCAAGATCATGCTCTCCAACCCGAAGCTCTCGGCAATCCTTGTGAATATTTTCGGCGGCATCATGCGATGCGACGTGATCGCGGAGGGCGTGGTGGCGGCGGCCAAGGAAGTCAAGCTCGGGGTTCCCCTGGTGGTGCGGATGAAGGGCACCAATGAAGCTCTGGGCAAAAAGATTCTGGCGGACTCCGGGCTGCCGATCATTACGGCAGACAACATGGGTGAGGCCGCAGAACGGGTTGTCGCGGCTTCGAAAGGAAAGAACTGATCATGTCGATACTCATCAACAAGAACACGCGCGTCGTCACCCAGGGCATCACCGGCAAGACCGGCCAGTTTCATACCCGCACCTCACGCGAATACGCCAACGGCAAGAACTGCTATGTCGCCGGCGTGAACCCCAAGAAGGCGGGAGAGGATTTCGAGGGGATTCCGATTTTCGGATCGGTGAAAGACGCCAAAGCCCAAACAGGTTGCAATGTGTCGGTGATTTATGTGCCGCCACCCGGTGCCGCCGCGGCGATATGGGAAGCCGTGGAATCCGACCTGGATCTGGTGATCTGCATCACCGAGGGCATACCGGTTCGCGACATGGTCGAATTGCGTGATCGCATGAGGAAGGAAAAGCGCCGCAGCCTTTTGATCGGGCCGAACTGTCCCGGCGTCATCACGCCCGACGAAATCAAGATTGGCATCATGCCCGGCCACATCCACAAGAAGGGCCGTATCGGCGTGGTGTCGCGCTCGGGCACGCTTACCTACGAAGCGGTCGGACAATTGACGGAGCTGGGCCTGGGCCAGTCCACCGCCGTTGGCATCGGTGGCGATCCGGTGAACGGCCTCAAACACATCGATGTGATGAGGCTCTTCAACGACGACCCCGAAACCGAAGCCGTGGTGATGATCGGCGAAATCGGAGGCTCGGACGAGGAAGAGGCCGCGCTTTGGGTCAAGGCCAACATGAAAAAGCCGGTGGTGGGTTTCATCGCGGGTGTAACGGCGCCTGCCGGCAAGCGCATGGGCCACGCCGGCGCCATCATTTCCGGCGGCAAGGGCACGGCCCAGGAAAAGCTCGCGGTGATGGAAGCCTGCGGCATCAAGGTGACCAAGAATCCGGCCGAGATGGGGCATCTGCTCAAGAGCGTGCTCAAGTAACAGCCAATACCTGCCTGCCTCAGATTGCGGGGGCAGCCCGGATTGCAGGAACGTCAATGATGCGCACCTCACCCGGTTCCTGCTCGACGGCGGCGACCAGCGCGCACACCATCTGCGCAAGCGAAACAAAACCCAGCCGCCGTGCCGCGGATCGCGTCGGCGGCAGGAGTTCGAACAGGGGATAGAACGGGGCCATGGCCAGCGGCCAGCGGTGTCCCGGCCCCAGCACGTACCACGGACGCAAAATCGTGGCGGCAATGCCACTTTCGCGAATGCGCGACTCGGCGACCTGTCGTACGGCGATGTAATGCCACATGACCGGAGCCGGTTGGGCCACGCTCACATATACGAAATGACGGATCCCCGAGGCGGCCGCCGCAGCGAGTGCCGCGTCGACGGAATGCAGGTCCACCGTGCGAAACGAGGGATTTCTTCCCGGGCCGGGATGTGGCGTGCCGACCAGGTGCACCAGCGTATCTGCCGGAGCCACGGCGTGAGCGAAAGTTTCCCAATCTAGCGCATCGCCTGCAGTCACCTGGGCGCCCGCCGGAATGCATTGCACACTCGCGGGCCTTGCCAGCGCCCGAACCGTGTGGCCCCGATCCAAAAGCGCCGGAATCAGGGCGCGGCCCAGATATCCCGTCGCCCCGGTGATGAAAATGCTGTGATGAATCATGACAAACGCCATGATCGCATCAATTTGCCTTCAAATTTTCTGGGGTGAGTCTGCCCGACGTATCAAGCGGCGCGGCCGGCCGGCGTCAGGGCGAAATCCAGGGCCACATCCAGTGCGTCCATGAACTGGTTCACCTTGATCGGTTTGGTGAGGTAGCTGAAGAATCCGGCCGCCAGGGCCGTCTCGATGTCACGGGGCACCGCGTTGGCGCTGATCGCGATGATGGGGATATGCGCCGTGATGGGGTCTGCGTGCAGAATCTTCATCGCTTCGATCCCGCTGATGCCGGGCAGATTGATATCCATCAGTATCACAGTGGGCTGATACGCGCGCGCGAACTCGATGCCAATATTGCCCTCCGCTGCGCTGAGCAGGCGCAGATCCGGGCGGCGCTCCACCAGTAGCTCGATGAGCTCCAGGTTGGCGGGATCGTCTTCCACGTAGAGCAGGGTGCGCAATGGCAAGCTGAGCGGCACCTCGGATCGCCCGTGTGCCGCGCGCTTGGCTTCCATCACCATCTGCAGCGGAGCGGTCGTGACGTCCAGGTCGATCCAGAAAGTGCTGCCCAGCCCAACCGTACTTTCGGCACCAATTGCCCCGCCCATGAGTTCAACAAGTCGCTTGGTCACCACCAGCCCGATGCCGGTGCCCTTCCTCCGGGCCGGCTTCCTTTCCCATGCGATTGAATGGCTGAAACAACTGCGAGAGCTGCTCCGCTGACATTCCGGCGCCGGTGTCCCGAATGGTGATACGAATCAAATCCTGATGGGTCAGCACGCACTCTACCGTCACCGATCCTTCCGGCTTGTTGTATTTGATCGCATTGAAAAGGAGGTTGATGAGAACCTGCTTTACGCGGGTCCGGTCAGCCATGACGAAGTGCGGCGTATCAAAGAGCGGAAAGGTCATGGCGATGCCGCGCACCTGAGCCTGCGGCTCGATCATGGCGCGACACTCGAGCATGACATCCACGAGCGAAACCGATTCCCGCGACATGGTCGCCTTTCCTGACTCGATCCTCGCAAGGTCGAGAATTTCATTGATCAGCTCCAGGAGGTACCAGCCTGCCTTGAGAATCTGCTCGAGGTTTCGTCTTTGCGAGGGCGTTGGCGCCGGCAACCCGGACTCCATGACCTGCGCGAATCCCAGGATGGCGTTCAGCGGAGTGCGCAATTCATGGCTCATGCTGGACAGAAAAACGGATTTCGCGAGGTTGGCCTTTTTCGAGACGGAGGTGGCGATTTCCAGCGCCACGTTTTTTTCCTGAAGCACCTGGTCCAGGCGTTTTCGCTCTGTGACATCGCGCGCGGCGGCAAATACTCCCTGAAGCGTCCTTTCGCGATCGTAGAAGGTGGTGGCGTTGTAGGAAACCACGGTTTCCTTGCCGTCCATGGCGCGCGCGGTAAGTTCGTAGTTCGTGATCTTCTTTTCCCCAAGCACCAGTTTGATGCCTGCTTCGGCGCGCGCCGGATCGGTGAAGTAATTCTTGAACGGCGCGCCAATCAGTTCGTCGCGTGTGCAACCGGTTAGTGCTTCCATCTGCTTGTTGACATCGGTGATTATTCCCGACGGATCCGTTGTCATCAGTGCATCGATGTTGGATTCAATGAGCGACCGGGTATAGAACTGCTGGTCCCGAAGGCGCTGGTCCAGTTTCTTTTGTTCCGCTTCGACCTGCTTGCGCGCCGTGTTATCGGTGCCGATCAGCAGGTAGCCGATGATCGTCCCCTGCGCATCGCGCAGTGCGGTGACTGAAACGATGGCTGGAAAGCGGCTGCCATCCTTTCGAAAATAGGTCAGTTCGTAGATGTCCTCGATGCCGCGCGAGGCCTTGAATACGAGCGCCTCGAATCCCGGGGTTATCTCCGTACCCAGTTCTACGCTGAGCGCTTTGGCGCGGGCGATCACTTCCTGCGGATCGGAGATGTCGGCCGGGGTGATCTTGTTCATCACCTCGGCGGCGGCGTAGCCCAGCATTCGCTCGGCCCCGACGTTGAATATCTGAATGACCCCTTTTTCATCGGTGGCGATGCTGGAGAAATTGGCGCTGTTGAAAATGGCATTTTGCAGCGCACCGGCCTGGACCAGCGCCTCTTCGGCCTTTTTGCGCGCGGTGTTGTCCGTGCCGATCAGCAGGTAGCCGATGATCGCGGCCTGATCGTCGCGCAGTGCGGTGACTGAAACGATGGCTGGAAAACGGCTGCCATCCTTTCGGAAATAGGTCAGTTCGTAGATGTCCTCGATGCCGCGCGAGGCCTTGAATACCAGCGCCTCGAATCCGGGAGTTATCTCCGTACCCAGTTCTACGCTGAGCGCTTTGGCGCGGGCGATCACTTCCAGCGGATCGGAAATATCGGCCGGGGTGATCTTGTTTATCACTTCGGCGGCGGCGTAGCCCAGCATTCGCTCTGCCCCGACGTTGAAGATCTGAATGACCCCTTTTTCATCGGTGGCGATGCTTGAAAAGTTTGCGCTGTTCAGGATGGCCTGCTGCAGAGCCCCTGTTTTGAGAAGGGTTTCCTGGCGCCTGACTTCGGTGATGCCATCAGCCCTGCGGGCATCTCCGGTAGGGGTGGAGATGATTCCTCCTTTTTTCATTGCCAATTCCCCGTGTGATTCGTACTCCGGACGATGTCCCGCTCAAAGTTGGAGGTTTGAGCCGTTGGTGGAATTGATTATGCGGCCTTTTCCAGGGGAGCAGGAACAGGCCATTTGGCACCAAGGAGCGTGGCCATATTATGGTGATCACGCAATCTTCCAAATGCTTTGTCGCCATCCAGGAGTCCGGCAGTTGTACAACGCATGGCCATGGCGACATCGCGATAGTTTGTGACACGATTACTCACACGCCGGACCACAGGGTTCGGAGATTCGATCACGATGGTTGTGGCCAAGCGGCGCGCCAGTTCCCCGGTCACGATAATGCCGTCTACGTACGTGGCCACCCGATCGGTATTGGAGAAGTCCCGGCCCATCAGTTATGGGATGTGGTAGCTAATGGCCTGCCCCTCGCATAAACTGCGTCGGCTGGGGTTGCGAGATAAGCTTGGTCGATTCATGTAGCGGCACGCAGGCCCCCTGCGTGCCCAAGCACTCTAAGGTGGTCTCATGAAGGGTAACAATCCATCGGAAGGCGCCCGCCGGGGCGGCGGCGGTCGCAAGGTCCGTTCGGGAATGAAGGGTCGTAGCACCGAGCCCCATGCACTGGTGGAGGTGCGCAAGTTGCTGGCGGAATCGCCGCGCCGGCGCGATCTGCTGATCGAATATCTGCACCGCATCCAGGACACGTTCGGACATCTGGCCGCCCGGCATCTGGTGGCGCTGGCAGCCGAATTGAAGATGGCCACGGCGGAGGTCTACGAGGTGGCGACGTTCTATCACCACTTTGACGTCGTCAAGGAAAACGACGTTGCGCCTCCCGTGTTGACGGTACGCGTCTGCGATTCGCTGTCCTGCGAAATGGCCGGATCCCGGGCTTTGATGAAGGAGCTTCAGGACTCGCTGGGTTCATCGGTGCGCGTCATCCCGGCTCCGTGCGTGGGACGCTGCGAGACGGCGCCCGTTGCGGTGGTGGGCAGGAATCCGGTGCGCAACGCCACGGCAGCTTCGGTGATCAAGGCCATCGAGGCAAAGGTGGTCGAATGCGACGAACCGAAGTATGTGGATTTCGCCGCTTATCGACGCGCAGGCGGCTACCAACTGATTGCCGATTGTCTTGCCGGCAAACGCACGCGTGATGATCTGACAAAGATCATGGAAGACTCGGGATTGCGCGGACTGGGTGGAGCCGGTTTTCCGGTGGGTCGCAAATGGCGGACCGTTGCCGCCGCATCCGGGCCACGCGTGATGGCGGTCAATATCGACGAAGGTGAGGTCGGCACCTTCAAGGACCGCTGGTATCTGGAGCGTGATCCGCACCGCTTTCTTGAGGGAATGTTGGTGGCGGCATGGGCCTCGGGCGTGGGTGAAATTTATATTTACCTTCGTGACGAATACGCCGGTTGCAGGGCCGTGCTGGAGCGTGAACTCGCGAAACTGCAGCGCACGAAACCCTGCGCGTTGCCGCCCATCCATTTGCGGCGCGGCGCCGGCGCCTATATCTGCGGCGAAGAATCGGCGATGATCGAATCGATCGAGGGCAAGCGCGGCATGCCCAGGCACCGGCCGCCGTTTGTCGCGCAGGTGGGCCTGTTCGGTTATCCGACGCTGGAACACAACATGGAATCCGTTTATTGGGTGCGCCAGATTGTCGAGGAGGGTGCCGCATGGTTTGCGTCGCACGGACGCCATGGCCGCAAGGGACTGCGCTCGTTCTCTGTGAGCGGTCGCGTGAACAAGCCCGGCGTGCATCTCGCCCCGGCCGGCATCACGGTGCGCGAACTCATCTCTGAGTATTGCGGCGGAATGCTGCAAGACCATGATTTTTATGGATATTTACCCGGTGGGGCGTCGGGCGGCATCCTGCCGGCGGCGATGGGCGACCTGCCCCTGGATTTCGACACGCTCAATGCCCATGGCTGCTTCATCGGATCGGCGGCGGTCATCGTGCTATCGGACAAGGACCGCGCGTCAACGGCGGCGCGAAGCATGGTGAAATTCTTTTCCGAGGAATCCTGCGGCCAGTGCACGCCCTGCCGCGTGGGAACGATCAAGGCGCTCGAACTGATGAAGAAAGACAAATGGGACCAACCGCTACTGCGCGAACTGTCGCAGGCAATGGCGGATGCCTCGATTTGCGGTCTTGGTCAGGCGGCGCCCAATCCCCTGATGTCGGTGATCAAATTCTTTCCGCAGGAGATCAGTTGAACATGGCGCTCGCAACGCAAGCGGAGGCATGAGATGACGGCAATCAGCAAACAGGAGTTGGTGGCACTGCCGGTGGAGTTCACGCTGAACGGCAGAGCCGTCGTCGGCCGGCCCGATGAGACAATCCTGCAGACCGCCAAAGCCCACGGCATCGAAATCCCGCACCTTTGCTACAAGGAGGGCATGCGGCCCGACGGCAACTGCCGCGCCTGCGTGGTCGAGGTGAAGGGCGAGCGCGTGCTCGCACCCTCCTGCTGGCGTCACCCGACCGACGGCATGGAGGTGACCACCGACAGCCCGCGGGCGCTGGCCTCGCAGAAGATGGTGCTGGAACTGCTGCTCTCGGACATGCCGCAGGCGCCGCACACCCTGAATTCCGAGCTGGACCAATGGGCCGCCAAACTGAACATGGGTTTGCCGCGCTTCGAATCTCGAGCGCAGCCGGCGGCCGATGTGTCGCACCCGGCCATCGCGGTGAATCTGGATGCCTGCATTCAATGCACGCGTTGCGTGCGCGCCTGTCGCGAAGAGCAGGTCAATGATGTCATCGGCTATGCCTTTCGAGGAGGGGAATCGAAGATCGTTTTCGACTTTGATGATGCGATGGGTGCATCGAGTTGCGTCGCCTGCGGCGAATGCGTGCAGGCCTGCCCGACGGGCGCGCTCTCGCACAAGGTGCCTGCGGCCAAAAACGCCGTGGCCGGTGCGCCCGCCGAGGTCGGCGGTTTGCAGGTTTCCGACCGCAAGGTCGATTCGGTCTGCCCCTATTGCGGCGTGGGCTGCCAGCTCACCTACAACATCCAGGACGAAAAGCTCATTTTTGTTCAGGGGCGCGACGGTCCGGCCAATCACGGACGTTTGTGCGTCAAAGGCCGCTATGGTTTTGACTATGTGAATCACCG
>CAIUKQ010000420.1 GCA_903899705.1 uncultured beta proteobacterium | reverse complement strand
TGAAAACGCATGACGTGACTTAGAAGGTTCCTTCCCCCCTTGTGGGCGAAGGGCTGGATGGCGGGATATACACCGTACCCTCACCCCTGCCCTCTCCCACAAGGGGAGAGGGGGCCTTCTGCCATGCGCAAGAGAAATGAAACCGCATGACGTGACTTAGAAGGTTCCTTCCCCCTTTGTGGGGGAAGGGCAGGATGGGGTGTAGTGGTCAAGTATTTTCGGACACATCGATAGGTTGTTTGGCTGTCGATTTGAGTTCATACGCATTGGGCGACAGGTAACCCAGTGTCGAGTGCAGTCGAGCGTTGTTGTAGAAGCCGACGATGTAATCGACCACGTCTCGTGTGGCTTCAGCATGGTTGGCATAGTCGCGCTGCCACACGCGCTCCATCTTCAGATTCAGGAAGAAACGTTCCATCACGGCATTGTCCCAGCAGTTGCCTTTGCGACTCATGCTGGCGCGCAAGCCGTGGCGAGCCAGCAAAGCACGGTGGGCATCGCTGGCGTACTGGCTGCCGCGGTCAGAATGAACGATCAGCCCTGGTCGTGGGTTGCGTTGAGTGATTGCCATCTGCAGTGCTGCACACACCAACTCCGCAGGCATGCTCGGCGCCATCGCCCAGCCGACGATCTTGCGTGAGAACAGGTCCATTACCCCAGCCAGGTACAGCCATCCGCTGCGTGTGCGGAGGTAGGTAACGTCCGCCACCCAGGACAGATTCGCGGCGGCAGGTTTGAATTGCCGATCCAGCACGTTGTCTGCGATCGGGAGCCGGTGTTTGCTGTCTGTGGTGTGCATGAATTTGCGTCTCCATACAGGACGCATGCCATGTTTTTGCATCAGCGTTCGAATCCGATAGCGCCCCGCCTGAATGCCACGCTCGCGCAAGGCCACGCGCAAACGCCGGCTGCCGTAACTTCGACCCGAGCTCGCAAACGCCGCCTGCAGGTGCGTCGTGACTGCGCACGCCATGATCGGCCGGCGCGCACGCTGCCGTGCCGCGTAGTACCCCGACGCGCTCACTCCCAGTAACCGGCACAAGGATGCCACCGCCCCGGCCCCCTGTTGCAACTGATCGATGCAGTGATACTTCATTTCAGTTCCCGTGCAAAGAAGGCCGACGCTTTTTTTAAAAGATCGTTGTCCGCCTGCAAGCGTCGGTTCTCCAGCTCCAATTCGCGAATGCGTTGCTGTTCGACCGTCAGCGGCTTACCGATCCCGCTGTGGCCCAATTGCTCAGCATTAAACTGCGCAATCCACCGCCGCACAGCCGTCTCTCCCAGTTTCATGTCACGACAAACCTGCCCGACACTCAGGCCTTGATCTTTCACCAGCTGCACAACCTTTAGCTTAAAGCTCGCGTCAAATGTCCTTCGGTTCTGGCTCATATCCAACCCTCCATAGGCGTATATTCCACCTATCGAGGTGTCCACGGAAATTAGACCACTACAAAACGCCAGCATCACCCCCATCCTAGCCTTCCCCCATCGAGGGGGAAGGAACCTACTAACAAAGACGGAGGACCTTCATGCAACGCACCGCCTGTTTGTTACTGCTCTTCATTCTGTCATCCATCGTATCGAATGCCGGCGCCGCGGAAGCGGACAACTACCCGAACCGGCCGATCCGCATCATTGACGTCTTCGTGCCCGGCGGGCCGAGCGACATCATCTCGCGGCTGCTCGCGCAGAAGCTCACTGAAAGCCTCGGCCAGCAGGTGATCGTCGAAAACCGCGGCAGCGCCGGCGGCATCGTCGGCGCCGAAGCCGCGGCGAAAGCCGCGCCCGACGGCTACACGATCATGCTCGCGCCGCAGGCCGCCGTCACCATCAACCCGGCCGTCTACAAAAAGCTGCCGTACGACCCGCTGCGCGACTACGAGCCCATCACGCAGATCACCTCGGGCGCTTACATGATGGTGATTCACCCTTCGCTGCCGGCGAAAACGGTCAGCGAATTCATCGCGCTCGCCAAGCGGCGGCCCGGCGAAATCAACTACGCGAGCTCGGGTGCGAACAACCTGCTGGCGATGGAACAGTTCAACTTCATGGCCGGTGTTAAAACCGTGAACATCCCCTACAAGGGCACCGGCCAGGCAGTGCAGGCGCTGCTGTCGGGCGAAGTGCAGGTGTTCGTGATCAGCCCGATCGTCGGCATGAACCTGGTGAAATCCGGCAAGATGCGCCTGCTGGGCATGACCGGCCTCAAACGCAGCCCGCTCCTACCCGACGCGCCGACGGTGGCCGAAACCCTGCCCGGCTTCGAATCGGTGGTGTGGCACGGCGTAGTCGCGCCAGCCAAGACGCCGCAGCCGATCATCAACAAGCTCGCGCAGGAAATCATACGCATCAGCAAGCTGCCCGAGTTCAAGGACCGCCTGAGCAGCCAGGGCCTCGACGTCATCGGCTCGACCCCCGAAGAATTCACCACACTGATCCGCAACGAAGTAGGCGTGTTCCAGAAACTGGTCAAGCAGATCGGGTATCAGCCGCAGTAACGGTTTTCTCGTTTCCCCTTAGTTTTTCCCCCTCCGCCCTGAGGTTTTCTCCCTCTCCCCTCGTGGGAGAGGGCAGGGGTGAGGGGGCTGCTGCTTAACCTCACCCCATCGAATAAGATTTACCTCATTCCATTGCCTGCAATTCACGCTTGCGCGCCGGCTCACCACTACCCCGTAGATCCTATGGTTTTTAGCAACCCTTAAATCCGATTTTAGTCGGGTCAAAGGGTTTGCCAGATGTCCACACCGCGAAGGCGATTCGCAGCAGCTTTCGTGCGAGG
>CAIUKQ010000419.1 GCA_903899705.1 uncultured beta proteobacterium | reverse complement strand
TGGCGCGCGGCAAGCTTCTGGACGGCGCGCCACGTCAGGTGGCGATCCGCAGGGATGTCTTGGACAAATCGGAGCGGTAGAGGTCCCTTGCCTTGGGGGCGACCGCTGGCGGATGGTATTGGCAGCGGCTTTGGGGGTGCCCGGCAATGTTGGTAAAGCTCGGCGCGGACCTGTCCGTGATGTTCGGCACGCAGCTGTTTCTGCGAAAGCAGTTTCTCGATCCCGTCACCAATGCGGGCCTGGAGAAAGCGGTTCGGGCGCGCGCCGCCGCCGGGCCGGCCGAGCGCTGGAATGTCGGCAAGCGCATCCGCGATGTGGCGGTTGCACCCGATGGCACCGTCTGGCTGCTGGAAGACAGCGCGACCGGCGGCTTGATCAAGGTGACGCCGAAATAGGGAGTGGCCTGTTTGGGGCGCAGCGCTTTGCGGCACGGCCGTTCTACAACTTGAAAGTGGTGGCGCGATTGCGGTCCGCCGCGACAAAAATCCATTGAAAACACAGGGATGTATTTCCGTATGTGATGTTCGGGCGGGCGGTATTGTAGAGCACGCTATGGTAGTGCAGTATATTTGAACGCAACTTTTGGGCGGGGTGCGATGAGGTATTTTGCAGTTGGCGCGATGGCGCTGGCGTTGGTTGCCGGCATATCCGGGGTCCGCGCGCAGACGGACGTACCGTCCGCGACGCCGGACCAGCAGGCTTCCACCACGGACCCGAACGCGGCGATCATATCCAAGGCGAATGCGGACAAGGCCGTCGCGGATGCGCAGAAGTCCGCTTATGACGCGCAAAAGGCCGCTTCCGATTCAAAGGCCGCCGCTGCAACGGCAGCAAACGGAACGGTCAGCGGCACCACCTATGCAACGGGTGCCGTCACAGTAAGCACTGGAGGGCCGCAATCGGAGGCCATGCTTCTGGTATCCCGGGCGATCGACGCCGCCAGTTACGATATTTCCACGGATTTCCAGGGGTATCTGAATAACCATCCGGGGAAGGTGTTGGTCATCACCGACCCGGCGCAGGTTACCACCATTCATGTCGAAGTGTTCGATGTTCAGATCGAACGGCTGGTGAAGGCGCTCACCGCGGCCAGTGCGGAGTATGGGAAGATTCAGCAGCCGGCGCCGGCAAAGGCAGCGAGCGCACAGCAGCAGCAACGCGCCTCGGTCGAGCGTTCTCTCCTGGCGGCGGCGTCGGGAATCGATGCGGGGTTGAGCGCGCTGAGCAAGCTCGGCAGCTATTTCATGACCGACTACACATATGGTTCCGTGACGGTCACGGGGGTATCGCAGATGTATGCGGCCTCTTTGATCCGTCGACTGGGGCCTGCCAGCCGATTTTTCATTTCACCGGACAATATCCGTCCGGACCGTACTGAACTCGTCAAACGACTGGGCAATCTTGATACCGTGGTGGGGGCCGCGATCGCCGATCATGCCGCAGCTGTGGTCGCTGCGAACGACCTGACCACCAGGGCAGCCAGCGATACCAAAAATGCGGCCGAACTAAAGGCCGCCGCCGCTGCCTGCGCCGCCTCCGCCACCAAGCTTCAGGCGTTGATCGACGCCGCGAATGGGCTGATGACCACGGTGTTCACTTCGTCCGCCGACAAGGCGGCGCCGATCGGGCAAATTGTCCAGGAAGACAATATCCGTGCCGAGATCGACAAGGGCGCGCTGGTACTGCTGGTGACGGGAACGCCGACAGCGGCCTATTACACGGAGAAGAATCTCTGGACCATTTTCGGCGGGGTGCCGATCTACACCATGGGCGGCACGACTCTGACTGTGAAGCTCTACAATCCGAAGGACGGAAATATTTTCTATTGGGGAACGGTCGCGGTGCATGGCGGCTACCATTCGGTCCGCAACGTCGAGAAGAGCATGGCCGAGTCCAAATCGGCCTTGACGGCCCAGCCGGCGGCGACCGGCAAGTAAGCCACGCGGATGGAGGGCCCGATACAACGGCGCTGTCGCTTCTCGGTTCTTGCACTGATCCTGCTTGCCGTGCCCTGCGCCGGCCAGATACAGCCGCATCTGTCGGTCTATTCGGACCCAAGACTCCTGTACCACAGCCAGATGAGCCTGAAGGTCACCGACGGGACACTGGCCAAGTCCGGTGAATTGCAGGCGGTGGTGGGGCTGATCCGGGGCCAGGATCCCCGGCCTCTATGCACGGGAACCATTGTCGGCCGGGGCGATATGGTGCTGACGGCGATGCATTGTGTGTGCGATTTCATTCGGGGCCCGCACGGCAAGCCCAACAGCAATGCCCTGGTGGGCATCAGTCCCGTGGCGCATCCGCAATATTATCTGGTTGTGGGGATCGTACCTGGCGCCAGCTGCACGGCTAGCCGGGCCGGGCGGGATTTCGCGATGCTCAAACTGAACCGGTTGACGGGCATCAGCCCGATTTCCTTCGCGACTCCGGATCAGATCGACAAGGCATCGACTTTTCAAGTCGCCGGCTTCGGCGCCATCGACTATGACGGCCATGTCGTGGATTACCAGAAGCGGTACGCGCCGGTGCCTTCGATCAGCAGTGATTGCAGGGGCCAGCGCGACGGTGTGCCGGACCCGACGGTTTATGGCTGTGTCCCCGACCGGGAAATCGTCGCTGGACAGAGACGCAGCCCCGACACCTGCAATGGAGACAGCGGGGGACCGCTTATGGTGACAATGCCCGACGGCAGCTATCGGCTTGCCGGCGTGACGTCACGCTCCATTCCCAATACTCCGACTGCCTGCGGCAGCGGCGGCGTCTATGAGCGGGTGACCGCACAGACACAAACCTGGATGGATTCAGCCATCAAATCCCTCGGTCCGCCCGGAGCGCAGCGATGAATTTCCACCGGCTCAACATCGGCGTCCGAGCAAAAATCCTCGTTGCGGCTGCCCTGCTGATGTCGGGAAGCCCGTCTTCGGCCCAATTGGCCACCGAGCAGACTGTTGTGCCGGTTGCCGGCGGGCAAACCGGCAAGGACGCGCTTGCGCGCGCGCAGCAGGGCCTGGAACAAAACGGCGTCCGGGGCGCCGTCGACCCATCTGCGACCAACACCCAGCTGCTGTCCATTCCGGCCGGGTCTGCTGGGCCGGGCATGGTCAAGGCGGTGAGCATTCCTTCGCAGGATCTTTCGGCCGCGGCCAAGCGCCTGGACGCGCTTGTCGTAGGTGACAGGCACCAGGCGCCGTCCGCGCTTCCGGAAATCCGGGATACATTCCGCAAGGATCCCGTTCCCGGCTTTGCCGTGAAGTCCGACACTTCCACGACCACTACCGTAGACCTCAATCTCAGCAAATCCATGGCCGCTGCGGTGAAACGGGCTGACGCGGTCGGGATCCACATCAACGCATCCGAACTGCTGCGTCTGCCCGGCACGGCGCGTCTGCGGCAGGCGACGCAGGCAAATCAGGGGATGGCGTCATTTTCTCAAAGCTATCAAAGCCTCATTTCACAGGTCGCTACTGCGCTGAGGCGGCCGGATCAGAACACCAATGCGCAGTTGCGCGAAGGGGCCCGGATGACCCGGGAAAGTTTTATCGAGAGCTGGCCAAGCTTGGTCGACAAACCGGCGGATCGGCAGCTTGCTGTCCAATCGCTTGATGGTCTCTCCCATCAACCGGAGCTCAAGGCGGTCTATGAACAGGACACCAGTTTCGAGCCGCAAAGTTACCAGACCATATTCCACAACTCCGCAAGGCTGGCGGTCCTGATGCGTGCCGATGGGCAACTGCTGTGCAGCGGGGTGCTGGTTTCAGAGCAGTGGATTCTCACGGCCGGCCATTGCCTGGTCGATGATCTTGCGGGGTTGCGGATCCGCATTTCGCAGCAGGACGGCACCTTGGGGCCGGCCCGGGCGATCGCGCGCCGATGGCCCGAGAACGGGACCGGCGCGCAGGGCAGCGACCCCATCGACTATATTTTTCTGGAAATGGCGCCCGGTCGGACGACAAGCCTGCCGGACCTGAAACCGCTTTGTATCCGTGTGCGGGACATCGACTTTCAGGAGCCGGTCATCGCCATCGGATTCGCGCGCGATAAAGAGTTGGTCTATGACGATGCTTTCGTCTGGTATCCCTATCGTCTTCTGCCGACGGCTTACAGTCGTGTGCAGGCGGTTACCGGAGCGCGGCTTCAGCGGATGGCGCAGGCCAATCCCGATCCGGAGCCGCGGAAAGAGGAGTTCTTCCAGAGAGAATACAAGAGTTTTCTTGCCGCCTATGCCGCGACAGCCGGCTCGGGGGGATCGCTGGCACATCTCTATCGGGCGCGCACCGAAGGTGTATCGGTCGACCGTCCGCGGTTCGGTTTCGATACCGACACCAGTCATGGCGATTCCGGCGCTCCGGTGTTTTCGCGGCGGGACAGTTGCATCGTCGGTGTGGTCGCCGGCGGGATTCAGGACGACCTGACAGTGGAACAGGCGAACTGGCTGCTGCATGAGTTCGGCACGCCTATCACCGAGATCGTCGCCGATGTCGGTCGACGGCGTGCGGCGCCCAATTCGCAGTTGGATCCCTCGCTCCAACCCTTGTTTGCTGCTTGGGATAGCGCGATCCAGCCCGATCCATAACGGCGGATGTTTTGCGGTGGGAGAGCCGCAGGAATGGTGCCGTAGGTGAGCATCACATTCAGCGGCTATCTAATTGATTATATTGGAAGTTTCTACGCTAAATGTTTTCATACCAACACAGGTCCAACAATTTTTGAGAATAAATTTTCTCGTCGCCGAGCGTTGGCATGTGCAGCCTTGCAAACGCATGTTCAGGTCGGTGCCGATTAGCGGATTCGCCGCTGTAGTCCGGGGTAACTAAGCGCAAATATTGATCCTGAATGCCCGCTTTTAACCCAAAGCAGTCATTCGTCCCCGGTCAGCCCAATGTCCGCTTTGCGCCAATAGCGGACGTCAGGTTGTTATAGACATGGCTGCGTCCGGGAATTCCACTGGCTCGGTGGTGGCTTCCGCAACCAGTGTACCGGGCTTGCCGTCATTCCCCAGGGTCAGAAACGCGTATTTGCGCT
>CAIUKQ010000418.1 GCA_903899705.1 uncultured beta proteobacterium | reverse complement strand
ATGGTCAGCATGGCCTGCGTGAGGTCCATCCCGGTCATAGGGAGGGCAGGATTCCGATTTGCCAGTTCCTCCAGGATCAGACCCGTGCCGCAGCCGATCTCAAGGATGTTTTCACTCGGGCCATGGCTCAACAGACTGTCCACAATGCCTTTATAGTCATAGTACCCCGATGTCATGATGGCATCGTAGTAAGCGGACATGTTCGTGTAGTCGCCCATGAATTCCCCTAGGATGATTTTTTGGAGCGGATTCGCCCGGATTGTTTTTATGCCAGCAGGATCGGCACGTTAGATGGTTGGGCTGGCGAGGTCAAGGAGTTCGCCATGGCGCAGTGCATCGGGACCGGCTTCACGCACCGCGTCAAATGCGGCGAATGGTTGTTAATTAACGAAGCGGCCGGACCCGGCCGTCGAAAACACAAAGGAACTGATCATGGCAAATCACATTCTCGGACCGCTTTATTTTGAACGCGCCGGGCGCAGCGGCCCTCCCATGGTCTTTGTCCACCCCAATCCCATGGACCAGTCGTGCTGGATGTTCCAGATGGCCCATTTTTCCACCTGGTTCCAGTGCATTGCCATCGACATCCCGGGTTACGGGCGCTCGCCGAAAGCGGAGGCGGGCCTCACCCTTGCCGACATGGCCGAGGCCTGCTGGGAGGCAGTCGATGAAGGTTTTGCGAAAGATCGGGGAGAACCGGCAATACTGGTGGGGTGTTCCGTGGGTTCGTCGCTCATCCAGCAGATGTTTCATCTGCGGCCGAAACAGACCGCGGCACTGGTGCTCTCGGGAACAGGATTCAATCCGCCGGATGAAAATCCGCCCGCGTTCGTCAAGGGGCGCATCCGCGATTACAGCGCGGAGGGGGTGGGCTTCCGCTGGCGCTACACCTTCCAGGACCTGAGTCCGGCGTTTGCAGCGACGCCGCTGGCGCACTACTTTGCGCAGATTTTCACCGAGCGCAATGACAAGGCGGACGCACAAACGATCATTCATCAGTTTCATGCACTGGGTGCGCCCAGGCCCGGGGATTTCTTCTCCGGGATCACGTGCCCGAGCATCATCCTCTCCGGCTCCGAGGACGCCGCGCATGCACGGGCATTCGATCTGAAGAACATCCTGCCGGATTGTGAAATGCATGTGCTGCCGGGAGCCGGGCATGCCTGCCACATGGAGCAGCCCTGGCTCTTCGACCGGTTCATGATTGAATTTCTGCAGGCAAGGGGGCTCTTCCCGGAGTCTTGATTCCGCGGCGCCGCGTTGACAGTCCGGGGCTGCGCGCCTACCATCGCTCGTCGATCAGCCAAGGAGAGGAAACACCCATGTCAACAGCCCCGAAAAGTACCGCCGAAAAGCGCCTGAAAATGTCGGCGAAGGAATGGACTGCCCGCCAGGAACTGGCCTGCGCCTACCGTGTGTTTGACCATTTCAACTGGCATGGCCTGATCTTCAATCACATCACGCTCCGTGTGCCCGGCGAGGACAGCCATTTCCTGATCAATCCCTTCGGTCTGATGTACCGTGAAGTCAAGGCTTCCAATCTGGTGAAGATCGACTGCGATGGCAACATCGTCGGCGACAGCGATTACCCGGTGAATCGCGCCGGCTTCGTGATCCACTCGGCCATCCACATGACGCGCGATGACGCACATGCCGTGATGCACACCCATACCAATGACGGCGTGGCGGTGGGCGCGCAGGAGCACGGCCTCTTGCCCTTGTCGATGCCCGCAATTGGCATGCAGGGGCAGGTGGCGTATCACAACTTCGAGGGTATTTCGCTGGATACCGGTGAGCGTGAGCGCATGATTGCCAACCTGGGCACCAAGAACATTCTCATCCTGCGCAACCACGGCCTGCTCACCTGCGGCAAGAACATTGCCGACGCATTCATGCGCATGCGCAGCCTGCAGGCTGCGTGCGAAATCCAGACGGCGGCACTCGCAGGCGGAACAAAACTGCATTTGCCCGATGCGAGTGTTATGGCGCACACCGCTTCGCAGCAAGAGCAGGTGGGTCAGGCCGGAGCGGCATCCCAGGGCAAACCCAAGGGCGGTGGCGAGCCGGTGGGCGCCTCCGAACTCCTCTGGCAGGCCATGACGCGCTGGATGACCGAAAAGGACCCGAGTTTTCTGGACTGAGCAACACGACCAGGCACGTCGGCCTGGGTTGCTAAAGCACCAAGGGGGCACTCAGGTGCCCCCTCTTATTTTCGGCGCGGATCTCGCGCCACGCATCCTGTTGGAGATTCCCTTGTCAGAAGAAAAAACAAACGACAGAACCCTGATCCGCCGCTTTCGCGATTCGGAACAAAAGGAGCCACTGGTTCTGAGCAGCATCGAGTTGTCGCGTTCCCTGAAATCAACGGTGATGAGCGTGGACGCAAAGTCGAGGTCCCTGCGCATGCGCTTTCAGCCGGGTGAACAGTATCTGCAGGGACGCGGCGTGATCCAGGGCGGGATTGTTGCGACCATGCTGGATTTCTCCATCGCCTTTGTTGCAATGACGGTAACGGACGAGGACAAGGCCATCGCAACGGCCAGCCTCAACGTGTCCTATCTCAAGCCGGCGATGCCGGGCGTTTATTACTGCGACGCGGTGGTGGAGCGTGCGGGCCGCACCCTGGTGTTCGCGCGAGCGACGCTGTCGCCGGAAAATGGTGATCCGGTTGCAAGTGCCACGGCGGTCATGTCAGTGATCAGCGCGCCTCCTGATTCTAAAAACGTAACTAATTGATTTTAATAATATTATCGAGGCATTACGGATTGCTCAAGGGAACCTCATGAGTGTCACTCCGTTGCCGGTATTGAGAAGGATCGTCACCGGCGTCAATGCCTCGGGCAAGTCCGTGATCATCGAAGACGGCGCGCCGCCGGTGGCGCGCAAGGGGCCATCGGGAAGGCCCGGATCGGCGTCGCGGCGTGTATGGGTGAGCTTTGACAGTCCCGCGAAAATCGACGATCCCGACCGGACGCCGGAACTCCCGGGGCTGATGCCGCCGGCCGCCGGCAACGTGATGACCTATGTTGATTTCCCGCCCGAACCGAAGGACCCCGCCGAACTCGTCAGGATGTTGGAGGCGGCCAAGCAGGGCGGAGGTGGCCCTCCGCCGGAAGCGGGCCTCAAAAAAGGCGGCGCCGGGGCGCGGCATCACGGCATGCATACCACGGACACAGTCGATTATGCAATCGTGCTGTCAGGGGAGATTTATGCGGTGGTGGATGAAGGCGAGACACTGATGAAGGCGGGCGACATCCTCATCCAACGCGGCACCAGCCACTCCTGGGACAATCGCTCGGACGAGGTCTGCCGTGTGCTCTTCGTCATGATGGGTGGGGTCCGTAAAGTCTGATTCGACGAAAATTTGCCATCGGAGATCCTTGATCATGCGTGTTCGCAGCCATTGCCTTGAATTAGCCGTCGTAACAACATTTGCCTGCTTCGCCTCATGCACGGCAGTTGCACAAACCTATCCGATCAAGGCGGTTCGCGTCATCGTCGCAAGCGGGCCGGGCGGGCAGACCGATACGACCGCACGGCTGGTGACGGTCAAGCTCTCGCAAACCCTCGGTCAACCGTTCATCGTCGAGAACATGGGCGGTGCCGGCGGCAATCTGGGCGTGATGACTGTTGCGCGCGCGGCACCGGATGGCTACACCCTGCTTGCCGTGGGCAGCAGCATTGCCATCAGCGGCAGCCTCAACGCCAAACTGCCCTATGATCCGGTCAACGACTTCGCCCCGATTTCCCTGTTGAATTCGTCGCCGCATGTCCTTGTCATCCATCCCTCGATTCCCGCCACGAGCGTCAATGAACTGGTTGCGCTGGCCAAGGCCAATCCAGGGAAGTACAGCTATTCCTCGGCCGGTCCCGGCACGCCGGCGCATCTTGCCGGGGAACTGTTCAAGCTTGCGTTCGGGGTGGACATCATCCACGTTCCGTTCAAGGGCGGCGGCCTGGGGGTCGCATCGACACGCGGCGGACACACGTCGATGGCTGTAACTGCGTTGCCGACGGGCGTGAACTATGTCCGCGATGGCAGTCTGCGGGCTCTTGCGATGTTCAGCAGCAAGCGCGCTTCGGCGTTGCCCAATGTTCCGACCATGTTGGAGGCAACCGGCCAGGACCTGCCCGCTGATATCGTCAACGGCTTTATGGCGCCCGCGAAAACACCGCGGGCCATCATTGACACCCTGCATCGGGAACTCGCCAAGGCCATGGCAGCGCCGGACACCAGGGAACGGCTGGCAACGATGGGCTTTGACCCAGTAGCCGGCACCCCCGAGGAATTTGCATCCTGGATCAAGACCGACATGGCGCGCTGGGGCAAGGTCGTACGTGACGCGAAGATCACGGCGGATTGATCAGGTCATGGCCAATTTTGCAGAATCTTGAAGGGGCGGTCCCGCGTTTCAACTGTCCAGCACCGACTCCGCAACCAGTGTGTTGATGTCCGGACGTTTCTTGATGATCCCGTCGATTTCAAGCTGTTCGGCAACGAGTTCGAGAGTCTGACGGTTCGCATTGAAACCATACGGATAGGGATCGTCACCAAAGGCGCGACGCTGCACATCGAGGTTGTATTCCGGAAAAAGCGCGCGCGCGGCGGGATTGCTTCGATAGGCTTCCATCTTGGATCGTTCGAATGCCTGCAGCATGCGTATCGCGAGTTCGGGGCGTTCCGCCAACAGGCGCTTCTGGATAATGAGCGTGTGGTTGACGGGGGTGATGCCGATTGCGCGCCGCGTCTGCGCGAGAATGTCGATCCACTTCTCCGTGGGGAAACGGCTGATGAGGTCGACGCCATCAGGTTTCACACTGCCATCGATCAACGGTGCGACTCGCGGATTGGAATGGAAGGAGATCAACAGCGTCCGGTCAGCGTCGTTTCTGGCATTCGTCATGTGAGCCCCGGTTAAATTGAACTGCATTCTACTTCTGCTAAGATTGATCATCCCTGCAGTCATTTTTCTGCGTCTGTCCAGCGGCTGATTGGAACTCCGACAGGCTGCCATTGCCCCATTCACTGCCCGACGGCAACGCTTCCGCACTACCCGTCGCTTCATTTGCATTCTTGGAGATTCAGCATGCCGCATGACAAAGATCGCACCCACTGGCACGAACCTGCAGGCAACAAAAAAGCCGGATTTGGCGAATTCAAAAAGCAGCCCACGCCTTACGACGCATGGATGGAGTCCGAGGGGGTCCCCGTATTCCGTGACATCGGCATCAGCAAGGTACAGAACCTGCCGCTGGCGCCCTGGAAGCGCATGGGCGGCAAGGGGCATTTCATTCAGCTGTTCGGAACTGAAACCAAGTGGGGCTGCTATGTGGTTGAAGTTCCGCCGGCAGGTGCGCTGAATGCGGAAAAGCACATGTACGAGGAAATCTTCCTCGTGATCGAGGGCCGCGGCACAACGGAAGTCTGGCAGGAAGGCGACACCAAAAAGCATGTGTTCGAATGGCAAAAGGGCTCGATGTTTTCGATTCCCATGAATGCCATGCACCGTCTGGTCAATGCCACTTCCGGCGGCGCGCTGCTTCTCGCCGGCACGACGGCGCCCAATGTGCTCAACATGATCAACAACGTGCAGGCGGTATTCGAGAACCCGTTCGTGTTCCGTGACCGCTTCAACGGCGCGGACGATTTTTTCAAGGCCAAGGACGACATCGAACCGGATCCGGTGCGGGGCCTTGCCATGCGCAAGACCAATTTCATACCGGATGTGATCCATTGCGACCTGCCGCTCGACAACCGCCGGTCGTTGGGCTGGCGGCGCGTTGAACCCTTCATGACGAACAACCAGTTCTATTACTGGATCGGACAGCACGAGCACGGGCGTTATTCCAAGGCCCACGCGCATACCTCCGCGGCCGTGCTGATTTGCCTCTCGGGGAAGGGTTACACCTACAGCTGGCCGGAGCGCTGCGGCGAAACGCCCTGGAAGGACGGGCACCAGAGCGAAATCCGCCGCCTCGACTACGAACCGGTGGGCTTGGTGACGGCAGCGCCGGGTGGAGCACGCTGGTATCACCAGCACTTCAGCGCGGGCGCCGATCCGTTGCGCCTCACGGCCTGGTTCGGGCCGCACAATCCCGGCCGCGATCCGGGTGCGCCGGGCGCCAAGCACACTGATTACACGGCCATTGACGTCAACCAGGGCGGCACCGCCATCCCTTACTGGATGGAAGATCCCTTTTTGCGCACCGAGTACGAAGCCAAGCTGAGGGCAAACGGCGTTGAAAACCGCATGGACCCGGCGTGGTACCAGAAACCCGCCGACGCGGACACCCAAAAAAACGTCGTTTGATGGGCTGTGGTTCATGAGCGTGGAGGATGACGGCCAATCCACAGGTACGACCCAGGGCGCGCCGGTCGGTGGCCGTGTATTTTTCAGCAACGTGCGGCGCAGCCTCGAGGTTGAAGACGAAATCCTGCTGATCAGCGTCGGGGTCGATATCGGCTCTTCGACCTCGCACCTGGTGTTCTCGCGATTGCTCCTGGAACGGTTGGATAACCGATACGTTGTATCGAAGCGCGAGATCGTGCACGAATCCGACGTGCTGCTCACGCCCTATGCCGCTGACCAAAGCATCGATGCGGCGGCCCTGCGCGTGTTCATTGACGCGCAATACGACATGGCAAAAGTCGATCCGCGCGCGATTGACACCGGTGCGCTGATCTTGACCGGGGTCGCGGTGCGCCGCAGCAATGCGCGCGCCATTGGCGACCTGTTCGCGGCGCAAGCCGGAAAGTTCGTCTCGGTGAGCGCGGGTGATGCCCTGGAGACCACGCTGGCTGCGTTCGGCTCGGGGGCGGCGGCGCGTTCGATACGCGAAAACGCGCGTGTCATGAATGTGGATATTGGCGGTGGCACCTCGAAGATCGCGGTTTGCGAAGGGGGTGCCGTTGTCGACATGACGGCCATTGATGTCGGCGCGCGCATCATTTCGTTTGATCGCGAAGGCCGTGTGACACGCATGGAGGAGGCTGGCAAACGATTCGCCGCGGCGGTCGGCGCTTCGCTGGAGATTGGGATGCCCGTGTCCGCAGGCGTTCTCGAGCGGGTGGCAGAGCATATGGCCGACCGCCTTTTCGAGGCCATGACCATCCCGACGCTTTCGCCTGACACCGCTACTTTGCTGCGTCTGGAGGCAATGCAGAATGCGCGGGCTCCGGATGTCATTACGTTCTCAGGGGGCGTCTCCGAATATATCTACCAGCGCCAAAGCGAAAACTTTGGCGATCTCGGTCCGCATCTGGCGAACGCCATCAAGGCACGGGTTGCTTCGTGGGGGCCTCGAGTGGAGCAACCGGACCAGGGCATCCGCGCCACGGTCGTGGGCGCCTCGCAATACACCATACAGGTGAGCGGCAGCACGATTTTTGTGGCTCCCATGAACACCCTGCCGCTGCGCAACCTCCCGGCCATCACGCCGGCGTTGCCGCTGGCCGACGAGGACCTCGACGTCGAACGCATCGCCGCTGCGGTGCGCACGGCATTGCGGCGCCTTGATCTGCATGAGGGCCATCAGGCGGTGGCGTTGTGCTACCACTGGGAGGGTGCTGCCATGTTCGCGCGGCTGGATGCGTTTGCGCGCGGCCTCCGCGCGGGCCTGTCGGCGATACTGGAGCGAGGCCTGCCGCTAATCCTCGTTGGCGACGGCGATATCGGCGGCCTGGTTGGCATCCACTTTCATGAAGAACTGAAGCTTGCCAACCCCATCGTTTCCATTGACGGCATCGTGCTCAAGGAATTTGATTTCATTGACATCGGCGCGATGCTTGAGCTCTCCGGGGCCGTTCCGGTGGTAATCAAATCACTGGTGTTTCCCACGTCCACGGCGCTGGGACGCACCGACGTTTGAAAGACGAACGCACGGCGCGCAGTCCGGCCATGTGTCCGTCAATCGTTTAACCCTTCATGTTGTATCCCTCGATTGAACCCTACGCTAGCGGCCGCCTTGCGGTTGACTCGGGCCACGAACTGTACTGGGAGAGTTGCGGCAATCCGCAGGGCGTGCCGGCGCTCTTCCTTCATAGCGGACCCGGTGGCGGGTGCAGCGCCGACAATCGCCGTTTCTTCGATCCATCGCGCTACCGGATTGTTCTCTTCGACCAGCGCGGCTGCGGAAGATCAACGCCGGAGGCCTCGCTGGAATCGAACAGCACGGCGCATTTGATCGCTGACATCGAGGTTCTGCGGGAAATGCTTTCTATCGAACGCTGGCTGCTGTTCGGTGGTTCCTGGGGGGCGACACTGGCACTGGCCTATGCGCAACTACATCCGCAACGCGTCAGCGCCATGGTGTTGCGCGGTGCTTTCACCGCGCGGGAATCGGAGCTTGACTGGCTGTATCGGCGAGGTGCGTCGTTGATCTTTCCGGAGCACTGGGCCAGCTTTGCCTCGTTCATCCCAGAAGGGGAGCGGGCGGATCTGGTGCATGCCTATCATGCAAGATTGACCAGCGGCGACGCAGTGATCGAGGCAGAAGCCGCCCGATCCTGGTGCCTGTGGGAGGACGTTCTTTCGACGCTGCTGCCAAGCCCGACGTCCTCCAATGAAACCGTACTGCGATCTCTGGCGCGCATTGAAACGCATTACTTTGTTCATCAGGCCTTCCTGGACCAAGGCCAGCTGTTAGCCAATGCCCATCGCCTGCATGGCATTCCCGGCATCATCATTCAGGGACGCCACGACATGGTTACGCCGCCCGTCACGGCATGGGAACTGCATCAGGCATGGCCGGGTTCGATGCTGAAGATGGTTCCTGACGCAGGCCACGCATCCAGCGAACCGGGCATCCGGCGCGAACTGATTGCGGCCACTGACGCGCTTTGCGTGCAACTCGACAGGCTTTCATGGAGCGAATTGCCGTAGGTGCCGGGTTCTCAACCCGGTCGTGCCCCCCAAGCAACGAAGGCGCAATTGTCTATGGTCCGCGCTGGACATTATGTTCGGTGTTGAAGCACACCGGTTCGCGGTACTCCCGAGACACCGTAACCAGTTTTGAGTTTGCATCCTTCATGGCCTGAAAGATCGGTTCGGTGGGACGCCAGAGCGGCGTGTGACCGCTGTAGGCGGCGTCATGATGCGCGGGCATATAGACCTCCGGTTTGTACAGCCGCATGTGCTCGATGGCCTGTCGCACGACAGGTGGGGCGAGAAAGTCCGCGGAAACGGCCACCAGCGCGAGGTCGACGCCGGGTATGCGCTGCATCGCGGATTTTTCGAAGTCGGTCACTCGACCGCCGCTGTCACGGTAGTAAATGCGAAAGCCATTGTCCAGCGTGATGAGGTACGCGATGGTTCCTTCGCGGATGACGCGGGGATCGAATGTCCCGCGGTCCCGGATCAGCTTTTCCTCTTCTTCCTGTTGCGGCGTCAGCTTCGGCGTCAGGGAATTGAGTGCGCCTTCCATGACCTCCGTGATGTGCCGGTCGGGCGTGCCGTGTTGGCCGAGGATGGGTTCCACGGTAAATCCGTCGAACTGAAGACTCTCTCCGCCCTTTCCCGTGACGGTGCGAATCTGCCTGTCCGGCACCGATTGCTTTTTCAACACCTCGGTGGTGACGGGTGCTCCGACGATGGTTGCGCCAGTGCGAATCCCCACCGAGGCCGCATCTGACATGTGATCGAAATGCCCGTGTCCCAAAAGAATCACATCCGCTTTTTTGACGTCTGCCGCTGCAAATCCCAGCGGCGGGTAGTTGCCGCCACGGTCGAAATAAGCGTCGAGCAGGATGACTTTGCCCTTGTACACGAGTTCAAAGTTGGAAAACCCGGTCCAGCGAACGGCAAGCGTCTCCATCTCGCGTGGCGCTGCTCCCCCGGTGGAAACCATCGCAGGATTCCGGCATCCAGGGTCGGTCGGTGCCAGCAGCCATTGTGAATTCTCGGCCAGCGGACCGCCGCGTTCGGCGCGGGGATCTGCAAAGGGCAGAGCATTCGCCAGATGCATCAGGGCGAATCCAGTTGCGAGTCCGGCAATCCAGCGAGTTTTTCCGCGCGACACGGTGAGTGCGGACAATGCCGATCTGATCATCATGTTAAATGCCAGTCCTTTGAAATGGTTTGCGGTTCGAGGGAGGGTTGAATCAGTTTTCGATCAATTTCATGTTGGCAAGCTTCACAAGTTCGCCGGCCGTCGCACGGTCGGATTTGATGAACCCTGCGAACCACTCCGGAGTGCCACCGGAAACCGTCACCGCCATGGGTGCGAAGTAGCGATCCACAATTTTGGCGTCCGCGAGCAGTTTGTTGACCTCGGTGTTCCAGCGCCGAACGATGTCGGCGGAAACGGTCTTCTGAAAAAAGATGCCGTTCCAGTTGCGCGAATCAAGTTCAAACCCCTGTTCTTCCAGCGTGGGCACATTGGGTAGCAGGGGGGAGCGGGCTTTGCTGGACACCACCGCCAGCACCTTCATCTTGCCGGCCTTGACGTGGGGAAGTACGGTGCCCGGCGTATTGGTTGAGACCTGGACTTCACCGGAGGTGGCCGCAAGGAACAGCGCCGGCGCGCCTTTGTAGGGGATGTGGGTGAATTTTATGCCGGCTTTCTGTTCCAGCCACACCATGTACATGTGGGAATTGCTGCCGATGCCAAGCGATCCCCAATTGAGGGAGCCGGGCTTCGCACGGGCAAGTTCCACCAGTTCCTTCATGGAATTGGCCGGTACGCCGGCATGCACGCCAATGGCAATATCTAAAAAACCGACGTGGATGACGGGAGCCAGTTCGCGATCGACGTCGAATGGCATTTTTGCGTAGGCAAACGGATTGAAGGTCACGGCGACACCGTTCAAAAGGCACACCGAGTAGCCGTCCGGTGCGGCTTTGGCGCAGGCTTCCCCGCCGATGTTGCCGTTGGCGCCGCCACGGTTGTCGATGACCACCGGTTGTCCCAGCAGAGGTGCAATTTCATTGGCCACGGCGCGCGCCGTGCTGTCGGTGACACCTCCGGGCGGCGAGGAAACGATCATGCGAACCGGCTTGACCGGATAGGTCTGCGCAAAGACAGAGTGACCAACCGTAAATCCGAAAATACCAATGGAGAGCGCTTGCAGAATCCGAACCGGCGTCATGGAGTCATCCCGCGAAATTGAGCTACCATTCTCGCGTCAAATACGGGGGCGCGCAATCTCGTCCGGCACCTCGAAATAACCCATGGAGAACGCATGTACGTAGCAGACGAAGCATTGTGCAGGGATGTGGCAACGGCCAACCGGATCATCGAGCGCTTCGGCCTCTCCAGTGCCTTCGGCCACGTGAGTGCCCGGGTGCCCGGCACCGACACCTTCGTGCTTCCCACGCGCCGCAGTCCCGGGCTCGCCGATGCGAACAACCTGCTGCTTCTCAATACCGAGGGCAAACTGCTGGCAGGCGACGGACAGCCCAACAGCGAATTCTGGATCCATGCGCGCATCTACGCGGCCCGGCCGGATGTGGGCGGCGTCGTTCATGCTCATCCTCCGGGATGCATCTGTCTCACGCAGATCGGTCAGCCCCTGCGTGTGGTCTTCAACAGCGCGGCGGCATTCCGTGGGGGTGTGCCGGAATACGACCGCATTGGTTTGATCCGGTCCCGTGAACTCGGCGACCTCGTCGCGAAAAGCCTGGGGTCATCGAATGCCGTGATGATGCGCGGCCATGGCATGTCGGCCGCATTGCCGGATGTGCGGTCCGCGGCGGT
>CAIUKQ010000417.1 GCA_903899705.1 uncultured beta proteobacterium | reverse complement strand
GCCCATGTCGCGAAAGGTTTCGTAGGTGATCTGCCACTCGCCGTCCCATTTGATCGAGTACTGGCGATAGGAATCGGAGGGCTGGTTGATGAAATATTCGCCCAGCGTGCCGCCGTCCTCCAGCGGTTGGCCCACCACCTTGCCGCGTGCCGCGAACATACCGTAGAGCGGGCTGTCCACGTGGCCGGCCTGATCGGCCACCACATAGACCACGGGCAGAAGGTCCTTGTGATAGACCGGCCGATCACGATCATTGCGAACCGGCTTGACCAGCTCCGACAGAGGAACCAGAGCGCCGGCGGGCGTGCGAATCGCAAGTTTGAGAAATTCGTCGAGCTCGCCCTGGCGTTCTGCCGGCAACTCCACCCGCACCGGCAGTTCGTATTTCGACTGTCCGTCATGCAATGGCGTCACATCGGTCCCCGACAGAGCCATGCGCAGGGTGTCGACGATCTCGCGCCGGCTGACTCCCAGCAGGGATGCCTTGGCCTGGTCCACCTTGAGGACGATGCGTGGCGCGGCGTCCTCGACCGAATCGTCGATTGAAACTATGTCAGGGGTGGCGGAGAGCGCTTCGCGCACGCGCTTGGCCGTGCGGATGCGGCCGGTTTCGTCCGGGCCGTACACTTCGGCGACGATGGGTGAAAGCACCGGCGGGCCAGGTGGTACCTCCACAACCTTCACGTTTGCGTTCCAGCGCCGCGCGATTTCCTCAAGCTTCGGACGGGCGCCGGCGGCGATGTCATGGCTCTTGCGATGCCGCAGGCCTTTGTCAACGAGGTTGACCTGAAGGTCGCCATTCTCCGAGAGCGTACGCAGATAATACTGGCGCACCAGGCCGTTGAAATTGATCGGTGACGCAAGGCCCGCGTAGGCCTGGTAGTCCGTGACTTCCTCGATGCTGCCCAGATACGCGCCCATGTCATGCAGGGCCGCGGCGGTGATCTCCACCGGCGTGCCCGCGGGCATGTCCACCACCACCTGGAATTCGGATTTGTTGTCAAACGGCAGCATCTTGAGCACCACCAGCTTGACCGCCGCAAGCGAGACCGAGAGTGCGATCAGACCCAGCACCACCCAGAGCAGGCGCATGCGGTTGCGCGCCGCGCGTTCGGCGAGCACGAACGGGCCGAGCAGGCGCCGGAACAACCGATCGAGCCAGCCGCCTTCCGCCTCATCCTTGTGCGGCGCGCTGCGCAGCAGGCGCAATGCGAGCCACGGTGTCACCACGAAGGCGATCGCCAGAGATATCAGCATTCCCATGCTTGCGTTGATCGGAATGGGGCTCATGTAGGGGCCCATCAGGCCTGATACGAAGGCCATCGGCAGCAGTGCGGCGATGACGGTAAACGTCGCAAGGATGGTGGGGCCGCCGACTTCGTCCACCGCGATCGGGATGATTTCAGAGAGCGCCCGGCGCGTGCCGCGGCCGTGTTCGAGCTGCATATGCCGGTGAATGTTCTCCACCACCACAATGGCGTCGTCCACCAGAATCCCGATCGAAAAAATCAGGGCAAAAAGCGACACGCGATTGAGCGTAAATCCCCAGGCCCACGAGGCAAACAGCGTCGCCGCCAGTGTGAGCATCACCGCGAGTCCGACGATCAACGCCTCGCGCCGGCCCAGTGCAAAGAAAACCAGTGCCACCACCGAGAGTGTCGCGAATATCAGCTTTTTGATGAGTTGCTGGGCCTTGTCGTTGGCGGTGGCGCCGTAGTTACGCGTCACGGTCACCTGGACATCATCGGGGATCACCGTGCCGCGCAATTCGGCGGCGCGCGCGAGAACCCGTTCGGCCACCTGTACCGCGTTTTCACCGGCTTTCTTTGTAACCAGGAGAGTGACTGCCGGATGTTCGCCCTTGCCGGCGATGCCCTTTGCCGCACCTGCGGGCCCCGCGCCGGTCCATACGTAGCGCGAGGGCTGGTCGGGACCGTCTATCACCTCGGCGACGTCGTTGATGTAGACGGGGCGGCCCGACGAGGTGCCGACCACGAGGTCGCGTACGTCCTGCGCGGACTCCAGGTAGTTGCCGGTTTCCACGACAATTTCCCTGTTCTCGCGGACAAGTTTGCCGCTGGGCAGCGACACATTGGCCAGTTGAAGCGAGTTGCGCAGGTCCAGCGCCGATACACCGAAGGCATTCATGCGATCGGCATCCATGACCACGCGCATGACCCGCCCCGGTCCGCCCAGGGTTTGCACTTCCCTTGTGCCCGGAACGCGCTTGAACTCGATTTCCGCTGCATGGGCGATGCGCTCCAGGTCATATGCGCCGCGCTCCGGATCGCTGGTCCAGAGGGTCAGTGTCACTACCGGAACATCGTCGATACCCTTGGGTTTGATGATGGGGTCCAGCGCGCCCAGCGTCGGCGAGATCCAGTCGCGGTTGGAATTTACCGTGTCGTAGAGGCGCACCAGCGCGTCGGTTCGTGGCACGCCGACCAGGAATTGGACCGTCAAAACCGCCATTCCCGGTCGCGACACCGAGTAGACATGCTCCACGCCCGCGATTTGCGAAAGCACCTGCTCGGCGGGGGTGGCGATCAGAGTTTCGACATCGCGGGCCGAGGCGCCCGGAAAAGGCACGAACACGTTCGCCATGGTGACGTTGATCTGTGGCTCCTCCTCGCGCGGAGTGACTCCCACCGCGAAAATTCCGAGAAGGATCGCCATCGCCGCAATCAGCGGTGTGAGTTGGGAGTTCTGGAAAAATCCCGCGACGCGACCCGATACGCCCATGCTCTGGATGTTCACGAAGAGGTTTTTGGTGCGGGCATTCCCGCCTTGACAGGTTCCAGCGCCACGCGCTCCCCGGCGAGCAGGCCGGATAAGACTTCCACGGCGTTCTCGTCCGAAGCCGTCCCAAGGCGCACCTGGCGAAGGCGCGGTTGGCCGTCCTCTCCGAGGACATAGACCGCTGTGACCTCGCTGCGGCGCACCAGTGCGGCGCGCGGCACCAGCAATCGCGATGCGACACCTGTGACGAAATGGGCGCGCGCGAATACACCGGGATAAATGCCGCGCACGTCCCCAGGTAATTTCAGGCGTACCAGTGTTGTATGGGTGTGCGGGTCGGCGGCGGGAACGACGGTGATCTTTTTTACGTCAATCCAGCGGTTGTAGGAGGGAATTTCAATGCGAGCCTTTCCGCCATGGCTGATCGCTGCGATGCGCGCCTGCGGCACATTGGCCACCACGCGCAGCGTGCCCGGATCGAAACCCGTCATGAGTGGCTTTCCCGGCACGGCCATCTCGCCCAGTTCCACGTGGCGCGCCGACACAATGCCGCTGTAGGGCGCGACGATGGTGGCGAAGCTGCGCTCGGTGGCCACCTGGCCGGCCCCGGCAAGCAACCCGGCGACACGGGCCGCGGCGGCTTTGTAATCCGCCTCGGCCTTGTCCAGTGCCGCCTGGCTGATAAATCTCTGCGCGAACAACTGTCTTGAGCGCTCGTAGTTGGCGCGGGCGTTGCGCAAGGCGGCCTCCGCCTCCGCAACCTGGGCCTGGCTCACTTCCACTGCCTGGGTTGCGGCGCGCTCATCGATGCGAACAAGCACATCACCCTTTTGCACAAAGTCGCCGACGTCGAAGCGGATTTCAACCACGCGTCCTGCTATTTGCGCTGCAACAGTCGACTGGCGCACCGCCTCGACAACGGCTTCCGACGAATAGGTGAGATCGACATCGCGCATTTCCACCGTTCCGAGCTTGAGGTCGGTACGGGGCGCCGGCGGCGCGGCCGCGTCATGGCTGCCGCACGCGGACAGGAAAGCCGCGGCGAGCGCGACCAGCATTGCGGCGACGGATCGTTTCATGGCATGACTCCCTGATTGGTTCCCGGACGACCCGCGATCAGACCGCGCAGCCACCCTCGGAGCGAACGCCCAGGCGCTTCAGGATGCCCGCCAGCGGACAGATGTTGGTGAATCCGCTCTGAAAGAGGTTGGCGCCGCCGAAGGCGGTGAACCAGAGGAAGTTTGAATTCACAAAGGCGGGGCTGCCATCCACTCCCAGCGCGAGGGAAATGAGTACAAAGGCTCCGGCAAAAATCCGGACTAATCGGTCGATCGTCATGGTTGTTACTCCTTGAATTTATTCGACGCTTCCTGATACACTGACATTATATGCATACATTCACAGATACGCAAGTACGAAGGTATAAACTAGGCTTCCCCGGAAATTCCTCCGGGTATCACACTAAAAGGACTTGACCATGAACGCCAAGGGCATTGCACAACTCGACGAACGCGCCGAAGAGGCAAGTCATTTGCTCAAGAGCCTTGCCAGCCCGGTCCGCCTCAAAATACTCTGCCAGATGGTGGATAAGGAATGCTCGGTCGGTGAAATAGCCGCCAATATCGGTATTCGCGACACGCTCGCCTCGCAACATCTGTCACTGCTCCGCCGCGAGGGTGTGGTTGCCACCCGTCGCGACGCACAAACTATCTATTACCGCGTGGAAAGTGATGCCGCGCGCCGCTTGCTCACCGTTCTGCATGACTGCTTTTGCGGAAAGGGTGCAGCAGCAACCGCCCGCCTGGCCAAAAAATGAATGGGAGGGAATTGCTGGCGCGCTACGTGATTTATTGAAATACCCCTTCCGGATGCCCGCCATCCTGATAGCTGGTTCAGGTGTGCGAATGTTGAACCGGTGCTATGCCGGGGAATTGATACCGATCAACAACGGTGCAAATAGGCCAATGTCCAGAAAGGAAATTACATTGTGGCAATCGCAATCGTGGGATGCTGATTCGCGCCGCTATGACGAGACACAACTCACAACAGGGAGAGATTTTCATGAGCCAATACGGATTTTCGACCAGCGTTTCCTTGCCTTTTGATGTTGCCGTGGCAGGGGTGATCGAGGCCCTCAAGGCCGAGGGCTTCGGCGTTCTCACCGAGATTGACGTAAAAGCCGTAATGAAAGCCAAGCTGAATGTCGATCGACTCCCCTACCGGATACTTGGCGCCTGCAATCCGCAGCTTGCAAACCGCGCCATTTCCGCGGAACCCGATATCGGGCTGCTGCTTCCGTGCAATGTGGTTGTGCGCGAGGAGGAGGATGGCCGCGTCAATGTCGGTTTCATGGATCCTGCCGTGATGAGCAAGTTGGTCGACAATCCGCAAGTCCTGGCAGTGGCAACCGACGCGCGGCAACGCCTGATGCGGGTGCGCGACGCAATGGTCTCGCTGAGTCGATAGACCTTGCCGGGTTCAACATGAATTCGGAAAGAGCGGGCCGTGGCGTGCCGTCCCCGGGACCCGAGCGCGGCAACGCCGGTTCCGGCTGCTCGCAGGGGTGGAGCTCACGATCGACCCCTGCGATGACTTGAGCCGGGTGTGGGCGACCTTCTTCGACGAAGGCATCGCACTGGTGGAAATGGTGTTTCCAGTTGCGATTACGGCAACCCCAAGTAGCTGGTTCAACTGCCAAGTACTGTTTGGCTCAATTCAGGGGATCAATTGTCTACCTGTATCTAAAAAACATGCTCACCCATGTCAATTCCTAGCGACGGCCGAACCACATGCGCGACAAAAGCCTGTCCCGTTTGCCAAACTGATGGTAGAGCGCGGCCAGAATATGCAATGCGGCAAGTGCCATCAGCAGTTTGGCAAGCACGCCATGAGCGAGACGCGGGCCGAATATGGAGAAACTTTCGGGTAGAGGCGCGCCGGACCCGCCGAAGACAATATCAGGAAGCCCGGCCTGCAATGCCAGTGCGACACCGGTGCCGGCCATGAGCACGACGAGCAGGTACAAACCATAGTGCGTGCTCACCGCAATCATGTCCAGAAACCGCTTTCCGGTAGTGGCCGATGGCGGCCTGGCAGCCGCAAAACGGACCGCAAACCGAAGCAGCGTTAGAACAAGGATCAAGACCCCTGCAATCATGTGGCCACGCAGGTAAAACACTTTATCCGGTGACGAATTGGCGATCTCCTTGAGTGAGAATGCTCCCATCGCTAGCGAGAATAAAATCAGGAAAGCCAGCAGCCAGTGAAGGCCGACGAGCAGCGGATGATAGCGATAGGTTTTCAATTATTTCACTCCCCGGATTGGTCGAAATTCAACTGCGGCAACCTGTCACGTCAAGGCCGGCGGCGGTGCCCTTTCCAGGCGCCGCAGAGCAAATGATGCCGTGCGGCGTTTTCTTGACGTGCTGCATGATTGCCATTACCGCAAGGCAGTAACAACTGCCGGCAAGGCATCCAGGCGCTGATTGACCGGTTTCGTCGCAAGCTCGCTCCTGTTCATTCCCATCGTGTGAAACGCCTTGCAATGGATACTTTTCATCCAACTAATAGTGGACACTTATCAGATCGGGACATTGACTCTGATCAACGAAACGGCCCGGAATTCACTTCAGGGATTTCCTTCTACGGCGTAATTGACCGTCCGGCCGGCGCTGACTTGGTCCGTACCTGTTCTGTGGCTATGGACACAGAACGTCTTGGGTCTGGCAGATAACCCGCACATTCACCGTTCACCATCAGGAGTCATTCATGAGCCGGTACGGTTTTTCCGTATGCGTATCGATGCCCTTTCGGAGTTGCCTTGACCAAGGTAACCGAGGCCTTCAATGCCGAGGGCTTCGGCGTTTTTACCGAGATGGACGTCAAGGCCTTCATGAAAGCAAAGCTCAATGTGGATGCCCTTCCCTCACGAATGCTGGGCGCCTGCAACCGATTGCTCGCGCACCGCGCCATCACGGCCGAACCTGATATCGGGTTGTTGCTTCCCTGCAAAGTGGTCGTGCGCGAACAGGAGGATGACCGCATCAATGTCGGCTCCATGGATCCTGCCGTGCGATACGTCGGACAGCAACAAGAAAGAAGCTCGCTTAATGATTCGCGCGCACATTGACGTGGATCAACACCGACTGGAGTCAGTGCCGATAAATTCTCACACTCACGAAGCCGAACGGCTCCGATGGTCAAGATAATTTAGAGATGGTCAATAGATGAAAGTAGCCGAACGCTGGACGATCAGACCAATCGGTCATGCAATCCGTTGACCAAAAATGGATCTGGACATTGCGGACGGCGTCGGTTGTGGCGGCGGGTTTTGGTGCCGCAACCGTGATGTCCGGAGGCAACGTTTTTTTTGGTGGCGGCCTCCAGGCGGAACCGGCGAAGCGATGAGTGCTAGCTCGAATGTTTCATCCGACAACGCGGCGTCAAGGGCTGTGCAGGGCTTAGGCGGATGCGCTTAGATGAACTCGGTGTCGGGCTTAAAGAGGACTCAATCCGGCCGGCGTGTGGTGGTCCGGTTGCTGGTTGCTCCAATGGCCGCATTCATCGCGGCGTTGCTGCCCGCCATCGTTTCGGCCGAAGACTTGTTGCAGATCTATCACGACGCGCGAGGCTACGACGCGCCGTACGCAGCAGCGCGTTACGCGCTGGATGCGGGGAGAGAGAAGTTGCCGCAGGGCCGTGCGCTGGTGCTCCCGACGCTGAATCTTTCTGGAAACACCAGCTACACAGATCTCGACTCCAACTCTAGAAATGCCTCTCTTGCGCCTAGTTTCGAGCGCAATTTTAGAAGCAACAGCTATCTAATTTCGTTCGCGCAGCCGCTCTACAGGGAGCAGAACTCCCTGCAATACAGCCAGTCAGAATTCCAGGTGAAGCAGGCGGAGGCAAGTTTTGGTCAGGTGGGTCAGGACCTGATTGTGCGTGTCGCCCAATCGTATTTCGATTTGCTTGCAGCTCAGGATTCGCTCGCTTTTATCCGCGCGCAGAAGACGGCGATCGCCGAGCAACTTACGCAGGCGCGGCGCAATTTCGAGGTTGGAGCCGCCACCATTACCGATACGCATGAGGCGAAGGCACGCTTTGACCTCTCGTCGGCGCTGGAGCTCGCGGCGCAGAATGATCTGGTCAACAAGCAACGTGCATTGAAACAGATCACTGGAAAGGAATACACAGGGTTGAAACCCCTGCGCGCGCAGGTGAAACTGGCGCCGCCCAATCCGGCGAATATGGAAAATTGGGTCGATTTGGCAAGAAAGAGAAGTTACGCGGTGCAGACTCAGGAGGCGCTGATCGAGATCGCAAGCCTGGAGGTGAAACGCAACCGCGCCGCAAACTACCCGACGCTCGATCTTGTCGTCACCCACGGGCAGACGAGCGTGACCGGGTCTACATTCTCCAGTGTTGGCACGCTTCAGACGAGCAGTGCCGTCGGTTTGCAGTTCGCCGTGCCGCTTTATGCCGGAGGCGCGCTGCTCTCCAGGGAGCGCGAAGCCATGGCAAATCACGAAAAAATAAAACAAGATCTGGACAATGCGCGCCGTTCGAGTGAGTTCTCCTCGGGCCAAGCGTATCTCGCCGTGATAAATGGCATCGCACAGGTCGCCGCGCTGGAACAGGCGCTGCTCTCGTCGATGAGCGCATTGGATTCGACCAAACTTGGCTACAAGGTGGGCGTGCGCATCAACATCGACGTGCTCAACGCGCAGCAACAATTATTCTCCACGGAGCGCGATCTTGCCTTGGCGCGATACAACACGATCGGCAGCCAGTTGAGGTTGAAGGCTGCAGCCGGTGCCCTTGGCGCGGACGATCTGGAAGAAGTCAACCGCGCACTGGCGCAATGACATTGAAATCCCAAGGACAGGAAATTCAGGATGAGTAAGCGCATGATCGCGGCCGTCGCCCTTGTTGCGGTGTTAATCGCGGTGGTCGGGGCGGCCTATTTTCGCTTCGGACGCGTGGTTTCACTGCCTGTAGTCGAGTCGCTGAGGGGTAAGGTGATGCAGCACGTGGTCGGCCCCGGTACCTTGCAGGCGCGGGTGCCGGTGACGCTATCCGCACGCATTACTGCTTCCGTTAGACAGGTCAACGCCGATGTTGGCGATACCGTCAAACGGGGGCAGGAAATGGCGGTTCTTGACGATCGCGATCTTGCCGCTCGACGTGGCGTCGTCGGTGGCCAGCAGGTTGCTTTGGCGCGCAACGCCGAGGCGGCGAATGCGGCTATTGCCAAGGCACAGGCGGAGTTCGATCTGGCGCGCAGCAAGCAGTGGCGCGACGCCGAATTGCTCGGGAGTGGCTTTGTTTCCCAGGTGGTGCTCGACGCGTCCGATGCCGCCTTGCGTGCCGCGCGGGCCAATCTGGATAATGCGAGCGCGTCCCATTCGGCTCGCGAGGCCGACGCGCTGGCGTTGGTGCAAGAGGCGCGTTACGCAGACACCGTGCTGTCGTTCACCCGTATCACGGCACCGATGAATGGTGTAGTCATCTCTCGCCAGGTTGAAGTCGGAACCACTGTGGTGCCGGGAAGCCCATTGTTTCGCATAGTCGACGTGGCCACGCTTTGGGTGGTGATGCGAGTGGATGAGTCGGTGGTCGGTCGCGTGGAGGTCGGCCAATCGGCCAGTATCAGGATGCGCACCGGTGAGTTGCTGGCCGGAAAAGTCGCCCGCATCTCGCGCCAATCCGACGCCGCAACTCGCGAGCTAGAGGTCAATATCACGTTTGATGTGCCACCGGCGCGATTCGCTATAGACCAGGAGGCGGAAGTTACGATCGCAGTTGGAGATGTATCCGGCATTACGCTACCGCTGTCTGCCCTTACCCGTGACCGCGAAGGGCGACAGGGCGTTCTGGTCGTCATCAATGCACGAACTGAATTCCGCCCGGTACGGACTGGAGTGAGCGATGGGCAACGGGTTCTGATACTCGAAGGACTGGCGGGCGGTGAACCCGTGGTCGCCCATGCAGGGACCATTAAGGAGGGCATGCGGGTGCAAGCCCTCGACGCCGTGAACCGTTAAATCCGTTCAACGCAAGGCTGACAATGGATCTCGCGCTCAAGGATATTCGCCGTCATCTCGGTAAGTTTGTCGCGACCATTGCGGGCGTAGCGATGCTGCTTTCCATCGTTCTGGTGATGAACGGTATCTATCAAGGCAACATCGCCGACGGCGTGTGGTTGATCGATAACACGGCCACTGACCTTTGGGTGGTCGAGCGCGGGCGGGGTGGGCCGTTCAACGAGAGTTCACGCATGCCTTTAGATAGGGCGGTTTCAATGACCAAGTGCAAAAAGCGCAGCATGATGCTGCTTGAAATCGAAAGCTTC
>CAIUKQ010000416.1 GCA_903899705.1 uncultured beta proteobacterium | reverse complement strand
TCATCAAGAGCGAAGCCGAGGCACTGCGGCGCTTGATCAGAGCCGGTGCTGTGACGCCGGAATAGACGCGGTAAACTTGCAGGATAATACTGACGCGCCAATTTCTCCGCATCGTCATTCCCGCGAAAGCGGGAATCCAGGCTTAAACACCGGTTCCCCGCTTGTGCGGGGGCGACGGGCGGAGAGTGGTGTCGTTGTCGATTGATTACAACAGCGGAAAGCGGAGAGAGAGTCATGAGCACAGCAGTCAAGCCGATGTCGCAGCCACACGACTACAAGATGATTGTAGAAAAAGATGTCAAGATCCCGCTGCGCGACGGCGGTTTTCTCTATGGAGATATTTTTCGCCCGGATACTGGCGATGAAAAGTTTCCGGTGTTGATGAACATCGGCCCTTACCAGAAAGACAAGGTATGGGTGCCGCCGCACGACCTCGAGGAAAAAGCCAACCCCCATATGAACTGGGAGACGGCCAACCCGATGTGGTGGGTGCCGCGCGGTTATGCCCTGTTTCGCGTCGATACCCGCGGTTCGGGCAAGTCGCCCGGCATGTCGGAGCCGAGTTCCTACCAGGAGGCGGTCGATTGTTACGACTGCATCGAGTGGGTGGCGAAGCTGCCGTGGTGCTCGGGCAACGTCGGCACCATGGGCGTGTCGTACCACGCCGCGTTTCAGTGGAAGGTCGCCGGTCTGCAGCCGCCGTCCCTGAAGGCGATCATTCCGTGGGAAGGGCGCGCAGACCAGTACCGCGACCAGGCCTATCACGGCGGCATCTTCGCCATGGGCTTTATCGCCAGCTGGCACAACCGCAATACGGCCTGGCACCTGCTCGGCAAGCCGCGCGCCTATAACCCCGATTCATTCAACAACAACATGTTGTGGAACTACATGCGCAACGATCTCGATTCCGAGTTCTGGCGCCAGTCCAGCGCGCGCTGGGAAAAGGTCAAGGTGCCGTTCTACAGTTGTGGCAACTGGGGCGGGTTTGCCATGCATTTGCGCGGCAACACCGAGGCCTTCACGCAGGCGGCCTCCAAACACAAGAAGCTGCGCATCCATACCGGTTCGCATTACCACCCCTTCCATTCGGAGGAGGGGCGCATCGATCAACTGCGCTTCATGGACTACTGGCTGAAGGGCATCGACACCGGCATCATGGACGAGCCGCCGGTCAAAATCGAAATCCGCACCGGCGGCGTCTTGAAGCCCAGCGGTGCTTATCACTTCCGTTTCGAGAACGAATGGCCGCTCGCGCGCACGCAGTGGACGAAGTTTCATTTGCACATCGAGCGCGACGCCACGGACAAAAAAGATGCGATCGAAGGCAGTCTCGTCGCCTCGACGGCGAAGACCGCCGGCAAGCTGACGTATCCGGGTGCTGCAGCGACGCGGCCCGGCAAGGCGCCGCGCGGCATTTCCTTTGTGACGCCGCCGCTGGAAAAAGACACCGAGGTCACCGGCCCCATCGTGCTGAAGCTATGGGTGTCGAGCACGACCGAGGACATGGATATCTTTGCCACCCTCCGCAATATCGATGCCGAAGGCAAGGATGTTTGCGAAATCGGCCAGCAGGAGGATGAAATTGCCTGT
>CAIUKQ010000415.1 GCA_903899705.1 uncultured beta proteobacterium | reverse complement strand
GTTGCCTCCTTCCCAGGGAGTTCGCGCCGTCGCCGAGTCAATCGGCGAAAGACTAGGGACGAAAAGGCTTCCGGAGATCCCCTCTCGGAAGCCTTTTTGTTTGTTCGGCGGGCCGGCTTCGTGCGGCCGTCACTCAAAGACACGCCGCAAGCTGCACGGATGAATGTGTACGATTAAAGGTATGATGTGTACGCTTAGCCACAAGGGGGTGAGCCATGCGAACGAACATCGTGATTGATGACCGCCTGATGGCGGATACCCTCAAAGCGACTGGCGTTAAGACCAAGCGCGAGGTCGTTGAACTTGGGCTACGAACTCTGCTGCGACTCAAGCAGCAAACCGCGCTGAGAAAACTTCGCGGTAAGTACGAGTGGGAGGGAGACCTCGACGCCATGAGGCGTGACAAGTGATTTTGGTTGACTCCAGTGTCTGGATCGATTTTTTCCGCGATGTCGACACACCGCAGGCAGCGTGGTTAGACCAGCACCTTGGCGATGAACTCTTGCTTGTAGGCGACTTGATCCTGGCCGAAGTGCTGCGCGGGTTCAAAGAAGACCGAGGATTTACTCAGGCAAGGCGCATGTTGGGGCGACTCGAACAGGTCACACTTTGTAGTGAGGGTGTCGCCGTTGAAGCGGCGAGAAACTACCGGCGTCTTCGTGCGCGTAGCGTTACCGTTCGAGGCACCATCGACGTGATCATTGCGACACGTTGTTTGTTGGATGGCTATCGATTGCTGCACAGCGATCGAGACTTTCACCCATTCGAAGAACACCTTGGCTTGCGTGTCGTTGATTGCGGGATCTAACAGCGAAACTATCGGATTGCTGCCCAGTGAGAAGAAAAAAAGCCCAGGTCCGAAGGACGAGGGCTTTTGGGGGAAAGTACTGCTCACCAGGCAAATGCAGCAGCCCGGCTTGGTTCGACGGTTTCTCGAACAGGCGCTTGGGTCGGTGCGACTGCATTGACCGCGGCTGCGTTCATGTTGGCGCGAAGCGAGAGAAATCCGCTTGCGGCCAACTTTCTGGGTTCGAGCATCTGATCGATGATCGAGCGAACCATGATCGCGTGAGCTGCGTTCAGGGTTCCATCAGCCGGCAGCATCGCGACTGTGCTGGTCAGCACAGAAGCCACTTCTGCAATGCTTGGACCCAGAAAAGCCAGAGACTCAGCCTTTCTTGCCAGTCGAGACAACACCTCAAAGACGCCCTTGGTGAAATCGGTGCCAACGATCTTGTGAACCGAGGCATCGCGAAGCGCGACCGAGAACTCGTAGAGCGCTTGGCCTGCAAGTCCGGTGAGGTCTTGCTCTAGGCCACCGTTGTCTTCGACATCTGAAGCACGCAAGCGAAACGATGTGAAGAAAAACCGGGTGCTTTCGATCACGTCATCGCGACTCGGTGCGAGCTCGAAGATTGCATCGCGTTCGGCCGGATTCTTCATAGCCCAGTCTTTCACCTGGAACTCGATTGCGTCGGCAAGCTCGTTTCTGCGCTCTTGCCATTCGGTATCGATTCGGCCGAGCTCCTCGAGCAGGCGATCGGTGGATTCCAGCGGAATCGCGAAAGCGCCGAGCGACTCGATGCGGGTGCCAAATGTTGAGCACAGACG
>CAIUKQ010000414.1 GCA_903899705.1 uncultured beta proteobacterium | reverse complement strand
TCCACTCCCGGCGGCGTCTTTCCGCTTTCCACCAGTTCCGTCGCGGCCTGCATCAGACGGTGGCGCGCCATGATGATGCCCCTGTCCGTTGCGACGAGATTCTCCTGGGTCCGGTCGACCACCCCGCCCATGCTCTCCTGCAGGGAACCGTCCTGTATGGCAATGCCGTCGATGCCGCTGTAGGACTCGCCGCGCAGTTGCGCCTCGCGGTCCATCAGGTAGTTGTTGTCCTTGTTGGCCACGGGAACGAAGGTGCCCGGGATCAGCTTGCCGTGGACACCCTTGCCGTCCTTCATGGCCGAGATCTCGATCGGCGTGAGCTTGCGCGCCGGATGGTAGTCGTAGCTCCAGGCCATGCAATGCTCGTCGTCAATCGGAATCCAGAAATGCCCGTGCACACTGTGGCCGCCGCGCGGCGCGATCATGGTGAACGAGGGCAGCACGAACTGCGTGATACGCCAGTAGTAATTGCCGTTCTCTGCATTGCGCCGCGCGCCGATATACAAACCGCCGGCGCTCTCGACCACCTCGAACACCGGCCGCGCGTCGCTCAGGTTGTACTGGTTGCCCTTGGCGCCCTTGAACAGCGGGTCGGAATTGATGTTGCCCTGGTGCAGGAAGGAAACATGGCTTGAATCAATGCCGCCCTCCATGGCCTGCAGCCAGTTGCATTCCTGAATGCGCTTGGAGACGAAGCGCTGGTCATCCGGCACCGTCGCGAATTCCCATTCGGGAAGGGGCGGCTTCAGTTCGGGGGGGCCCATGTAGGTCCACAGCACGCCGCCGCGCAACACCAGCGGATAGGATTTCATTTTTATCCGCGCCGCGACGCCGCTTGATTCCGGCTCCGAGGGAATGTCCACACAGCGTCCGGTCACATCAAATTTCCAGCCGTGATAGGCGCAACGCAATCCATGCTGCTCATTGCGCCCGAACCACATCGAGGCACGGCGGTGGGGGCAGAACTCGTCGATCAAACCGTAGCGCCCCTCGCTGTCGCGAAATGCGATCAGAGATTCGGACAGCACCTTGACCCGCACCGGCGGGCAGTCGTTTTTGGGAAGCTCATCCGCAAGGAGCACCGGGGTCCAGTAACTCCTGAACAAACGGCCCATCGGGGTTCCGCGTCCGGTTTGAGTGACGAGATCGTTCTGTTCCTGTCTGAGCATTTCCATCCCCTCTGTGTTGACTATGGCTGATGGCAGTAATGCTAGGCGTGGCTCCGGCGGGTGGCTTGATCTGGATCAATCCGGCCGAATGCCGGAATGGCGATATTGACTGCACGTTGTTTCAATCAAGGAGATGAAAATGGGATCGGCACTTCGGATTGGGGATTCAGCCGGCGTCAAGGTTCGTCCATTGCTGACACATGCTGCAATCTACGTGTGGGACTTGCCGAAAATGGCAAGGTTCTACGAGAGCGTTCTGGGTCTGGTGCGAACCGACGAAGGGCGGGCGCACAGCGCACCGCTGGATTTCATTTTTTTCACCAACGATTCAAACGAGCATCACCAGTTCGTGCTGGTCACGGGGCGGCCGAAAGACGTGAGCTTCAGCGTGGTGAACCAGCTTTCATTCCTCGTCGATTCCCTGGCGCAGGTGCGCGAAGTGCACCGGCAGGCGGTGGCCTTTGGCGCGAAGATCAATCGCTGCGTGAGTCACGGCAACGCGTGGTCGGCCTATATACAGGACCCCGAAGGCAACCAGATTGAGGTCTACACGCATACCCCCTGGTATGTGCCACAACCCCACGGCGACCCCCTGGATCTTTCCAAAAGCGATGAGGAAATTTATCGGGAAACCGAGGCCACCTGCCGCAAAGACCCGGCCTTCTGCACACGCGAAGAATGGGTGCGGCGCACGGCGGATCGCCTGAACGCCTGAGGCAACTGCGGCCGGTGCCGCCTGCGCGGCACCGGCCGAATTTCAGTCCCGAATATCAGTCCACCTCGCCGTGCGCGAGGGGTTCCTTGAGCAAATCGGTAATCCGCCCCATCATTTCCGACTGGTCGTAGCTGCGCATCAGGTTGATCCGGTTGCGGTTGGGATCGCCGCCGTGCCAGTACTCGTAGATGTCCTGACGCATGCCGAATGAAGATGCCGCCAGGTCGTGTGCGAGACGAAAGAGGCGCGACTTGTATTCCACGTCGACATCCTTGCCGCGCATGTACTTGTCCAGGTACTTGCGGATCTCCGGATTCGCGAGGTCGTTTTCACTGGGCTGCATGATGATTCCCGATCCGCAGATTTCGCGAAGCAACTCGGTCATCCGCCCGGAAATCTGCGCGAACCAGATGTGCAGGCCGCGGCCGGTGCCCAGGGTCCATTGCCCGTTGGGCGTCGGTCCCGCCGCATGTTCGACGCCATCCATTGCATGTTCCCAGACCTGGCAATAGGTGACCATCTCACCCAGTTTCGCCGCGACCTCCCGATACTCATAGACCCCGATGGCCTTGGCGACCATGGTGGCCACCGCCGTCATCAGCGTCATGCGGGTGTAGGCACGGCACAGGTTCGACCATCCGAGGAAATTGAAATTCACGCTGCCGCCGCCGGCGCCCAGCATGCGCACCATGGGCGTGGGGTCGTAGAGCATGAATAGCCTGTCCCATGGAACCAGGACATGGTCGAAGAACAGCATGCAGTCCTGTTCATCCAGCATCTGCAGCGGATGACCCCAGGAGCCGATCCAGCGCGATACCGGTTCGCGCGCGAGGATCTTCAGTCCTTTCGATGCGGTCGGAATCGCAAAAGCGAGCACGCATTTGGGGTCATTGCGTTTGGCAAAGGTGGCCGAGAGCGCGACATAGCACTCGTTGCTGTGGGAGGCCGCGGTCGAGAGCTGTTTGCCGCCACTGATGATGACGCCATCGGCGGTTTCCTCCACGACGTGCAGTGCCACTTCCTCGTCTTCCCTGACCTTGCGCTGCTCGTTCTGCGTCTGTTCGCTGCGGTCAACCTGCGGATCGCCCAGTGCGTGTGTCAGGAACAGGTCATTGCGGGCGCAATGGCGGTAGTAGTTGACGAGGTTCTCTCCAAAATCACAGCGTGGATGCTTGACCGCGCTGAAGGCCTCCTTCAGATGCAGCGCCGAGATGATGTAGGGCGCGAGAATATCGGGGCTGCGACCGAGTTGCCCCCAAGTGAACTCGTTCCATAACTCACTGTTTTTTCTCTTCTTTTTTAGATCCACCTCGGAGCGCGGAAACATCCAGGAGACGCTGATTCGCTGGCCGGATTCCGGATCGATGCAGGTCATCGCATCACGGTACTTGGGGCTGTTCTGCAAGTCATAGACACGCGCCAATTCGTCGATCATCGGCTTGAATGCCGGGTGCACGGTGACATCGTCCACCCGCTTGCCATCGATCCAGACCTCGCGTCCATCTTTAAGGCTCTCGATGTAGCGCTTGCCGGTCATCGCGCCAAGGCCCTGCTCCGGGGCCGGTTTTCTTGCTGCTGTCAGTGGCATGCTTTTGTCCTTTGCGGTATCAGTTGAAAATGGTCATTCATGTCTGTGCTTCGTATTCAGCACCGTGGAGCAGCGGCACGGTCAGCGGGTCGTAGTTGTAGAGCCATTCGGAGCGCTCCTTCGCCGGATTGCGCGCAGCAAAGGTTCGCTTCATTTCCTCGGCGTCCACGATGTGATACAGCCCGCCGTGCTCGGTGGACTGTTCAACGATGCGGGCAGTTCGTACCATGCGGTTGCGCTGATAGAGGTCAACCGCATCCGGGACCGTGGCACTGCCCTCCAGGCAGCGCGCCAGCACTGCCGCATCCTCGATGGCCATGACCGCGCCCTGAGCAAGGAAGGGCAGCGTCGGGTGGGCGGCGTCACCGAGCAGCGTGGCCCGTTGGGTGGACCAGTTGAAGATGGGCCTGCGATTGTTGAGGGCCCAGCGATAGCACTCGTTACGGTCCGCCGAATCGATGATGGACTGCACCTTGGGGTGCCAGCCGGCGTAATCCGCCTTGAGCTCCTCCCACGGACGGCGCTGCGTCCAGGACTCCTCCTCCCATTGCGCGCGCTCCGGAATGCCGACGAAATTGAGCACCTGACCTGAACACAGCCAGTAGACCACCGCATGGTTCTTCGGCCCACACCAGACCGTGCCGACCTTCTCCATGATATCGGCGGGAAGCCGGCTTCTCGGGACCGTCAGACGCCAGGCGACGTAGCCGGTGTATATCGCGGGCGTTTCACCGACGATCTGCGAACGAATGGCCGACTTGATGCCGTCGGCGCCGATCAGCAGGTCACCCTGCGCCGTCGCGCCGCCTGACAGATACAGCTTCACGCCGGATTCACTCTCGGAATATCCCGTTGCCCGCGCACCCAATGTGATGGCGTCCGGCGCCAGCGCGTGGACCGCATCGGCAAGGATTCGATGGATATCAGCGCGATGGATGTGATAGTAGGGCGCACCGTGGGCCTTTTCGTGCGCCTGCGCGAAAGGGATGGTGTGCATCAGCTCGCCGGTATCGAAGCGGCGGAATTCGTAATTGTCCGGCCGCACCGCCACCCGCTCCAACTCGTCGCGCAGGCCCAGGTCATAGAGCACCTTCACCGCGTTGGCGCTTTGCTGGATGCCGGCCCCCACTTCGCCCAACTGCTGCGCCTGTTCGAACACCCTGACTTCAAAACCTTTTTTCAGCAGGCAGGCGGCGGCGGTGAGACCGCCAATGCCGGCACCCGCGATCATGACTTTGGCTTTTTTCACATTTCCTCCCGGTTCGCTGGAATTCTGCGTTCGGGATTCGCGCCGCCAATTGATCCAGGTCAAACGCCGGTACCGGCCTCGGAGTATTTCTGTATCACCAAATCGAATCAACAGGTGAACCGATGACCATTGCGCTTGCGAAAACCGAATCCTTCGAGCAGACGCTCGCCAGATCCAACCTGCAACCCCTCTGGGATCGCTATGACCGGCTGCTCACCGCCGAGCCGCAGGTGCCTGATCAGGCAACGCTATGGCGGTGGCACGACCTGCTGCCGTTCATCGACCGCGCCGCGAATGAAATCTCGATGGAGAAATCCGAGCGAAGGGTCTTGATGCTTGCAAACCCCGCATTCGAAGGAAAGCCTTTCGCGACGACCAACCTGTTCGCGGGCATCCAGATACTCAATCCGGGAGAGCGCGCCCCTGTTCACCGCCACTCGGCATCGGCCATGCGATTCGTCCTTGAGGGCAAAGGCGCGGCAACCGTCGTCGACGGACAGCATTGCGACATGTTCCCCGGGGATCTGGTGCTCACGCCGAACTGGTGCTGGCATGAGCACCACAATGACAGCGACACGCGCTGCATCTGGCTCGATGCGCTGGACCTGCCGCTGGCCGCATCCATGGGCACCATCTTTTCAGAGCGTGGCGAACCGTCAAAGCAACGGGACGCGCTCTGGCACATCGATGACAACGCTTTCGCAAACGCAGGTTTGCTGCCCGATTCGGCGGCGCGTCGAAACGCCTATTCGCCGATGTTCCGTTATCCCTGGGCGCGCACGGTTGCAGCGCTTGCGCAGGCGCCTGAAATGCCGGATGGATCGAAGCGCGTTCGCTATGTGGATCCCACAACCGGCGAACCGGCGATCCCGACCCTCGATTGTTATGTCTGGCAACTGGCCAAGGGAAAGCCAACCGTGACGGCGCGCTCAAGCGCCAACGCCGTGTTTGCGGTCGTCGAGGGTGAAGGCAGTTCGGACATCGGCGGTCGGCGCATCCACTGGCAGAAAAATGACGTCTTCACCGTCCCGCACTGGACCTGGGCGTCGCACCATGCGGCGGCCGGAGCGCGCCTTTTCTATTTCTCCGACCGGGAAGTGCTGCGCCGCCTCAACTGGTTGCGGGAGGAAACACAGGCCTGAGCCCCTTCAGCGTTCTTCGAGAACGCGAAGCTCGTTGTCTGCGGCACGCAGGCGCAGGGACACGGCCAGCGCCAGTTGCTCGAACAATCGCCCGCCCAGGGCCGGATTGGCCTTGATCAGGGCGTCGAAACTCGCGCGCGACAGGACGTAGAGATCGGTGGGAATGGCCGCTTCGATGTCTGCGGAGCGGCGTTCACGATCGAGAAAAGCCATCTCACCGAAGAAATCGCCCTGACAAAAGGTGGCAAGGTGGTGACGCTTGTCGCCCTCCAGACGAAGGAGCACGTGCACGCGCCCGCGGCGAAGGAAGTACAGCTCGTCGCCCTCGTCCCCCTGTGAACAGACGCGCCCACCCGCCGGAACGGAAATTTCGCGCAGGCTTTTGCGCAGGTTGTTCAGATCCGCTTCATCAAGGTCCCTGACCAGTTCAATCTCGCCAAGATCCAGGGGCGGCCCGTCATCCGCAACAGCGACCTTGGCGGCTTCGAGGAGGCGGTCCTCCATCCATTCAATGGCACTGTCGCGCGTGTCGAACACCCGTATGCCGCCGCTGGTCCTGACCATGCCCAGTTCGGCCATGTAGCGCTCGAAATCGGGGCGCGCAGGCAGGCTGGAAGGCATCCCGCTGAACAACAGATCGCCTCCGCGCTCCTGCAACCGGTGGCGCATCTGCTCGAGCAGATGCGCGGCGGTGTAATCCATCGATTGCACCCGGCGAAGATCCAGAAGCAGCCAGGTCAATCGCGCGAGGTCCGGTTCAAGGACGGAGAACAGATGATCGGTGGTCCCGAAGAACAGGTTGCCCTGGAGCTGGACGATTTCAACCTGCCCGCGGGCTGTTTTGAGCACATCACGCTCAGCCTGCAGCCGCCGGCGCTTTGAATGGGCGTCATGCAGGTCCTGCCTGGCAAGCACCACCGTGCCGCGAATCTGGTCGCGAATGAAAAGGAGTATCGCGAGGCAGATGCCGACAATCGATGCCGCGATCAGTTCGACCTGGGCCACCGCCACCACCGTCACAATGACCAGAAAATCGATGCGCGTGGCTGGACGCAATATCAGACGGAACATGCTGCGATCGAACATGCGAAAGGCAACCACCAGCAGAATGCCGGCCAGCGCGCCGATGGGCACCCACGCAATCAGTCCGCCAACCAGGACGAAGGCGGCAATCACGAAAGCGCCTTCCACGACACCGGACCAGTAACTGCGCCCGCCGCTGGAAAAATTGACCATGGTGGCGCCCATCGTGCCCGCTCCGGGCAGTCCGCCCACCAGGAACGCAGCAAAATTTGCCGACCCCTGGGCGAGCAACTCACGATTCGAGTTGTGGCGGCTTCGCATGATGGCATCCAGCACCACGCCCGTCTTGAGTGTGTCAACCGACAGCAGCACCGCCAGGGTCAGCGCCGAAACCAGCACCCTTCCAATATCTTCGGGGCGAATGGAGAGCAGGGACACCGCCCGCTGGGTTACCGAATCAACGATTGAACCCGATGTATCGATCGGTCCGATCACCAGACGATTGCCGGCCACCTGAAGCAATTGGGGTTCCACCACCGATGCGAGGAAATAGGCCGCGACGCCCGCCGCCAGACCAAGGATCGCACCGGGCACCTTTTGCGTGATTCGCGACGCGACGACCATGACCAGCATGGTCACCAGCCCCACGCCGATGCCGGTCCAGTTCCACGCCTGGGGCGCAACCAGACCATGGATGAGGTTCATGTCCTTGGGTAATCCCAGCAGCTTGGGCAACTGCCCGACCGCTATTATCAGCGCCACCCCCGAAAGGTAGCCGGTCACGACCTGGTAGGGGATGAATTTGATTAGGTTACCCGCGCGCAGCGCGCCAAACACCAGTTGGAACAGAGCCGCCAGCAGGCCGGTCAGCGCAAGCAGCGACAGCATGCGTTCGGCAGAGACGTCGCCGTTCGCCGCAAGATCCAGCGCCATGCCCGAGAGCACCGCGGCAGCCGGCGCGCAGGGCGCCGTGATGAAGCCGCCATTGCGCCCGACGAGGGGGGCAACGATGCCCAGTGCCGCGGCACCCAGAATGCCCGCCAGCGCGCCGGCCCCCGCGTATTCCGGCGAAACCGCGCTGTAGACCAGAACACCGAAGGCAATCGCCGATGGAAGGGCCACCAGCATCGAGGCGAGGCCTCCCCAGAAATCACCGGTGAATCCACTCTTCGGCGTGGGCTGTGCTTGCGTCATGGGCGGCCGGTTCGGTCAGGAGCTCTCATTGTTCATCCAATCAGTCGTTCCGAAATATGAATACGTTAGGCATATGAACCGCGCCCAATCCTGATCTGGATCAAATGCCGGCGGATTCGCAAGCCTAGAGTGGCGCCGTTCCAATTCACGGATTTTACTTTCACCATGAATCTGATGTCCGCCCTGTCGCCGGCAAAACACGCCAAGGACTGGCCGCTTGCCGACGAAGTGCTTCCATCCCACCTATTGACGCGTCTCGCGTACTACGCGCGCCTTGCGCCATCAACCCACAATACGCAGCCTTGGAAGTTCGTGATCAGCGGGCGCGAAATTGATGTGCTCGCCGACAAGGGGCGCTGGATGCGCATAGCGGATTCGCTGCGAAGGGAACTTCACATATCGATGGGCTGCACCATCGAATCCCTGCGAATTGCCGCCGACTTCGCCGGTTGCTCCACCAGCGTGAGCTATTTTCCGATTCCCCACAACGAAGAACTGGTGGCGCGCATTGTCGTGGGCGAATCAGGCACCGAACGCGCATCCGCGGTTCCGGACCTTCTGCCGCATGCCATAACAAGGCGAACCAACCACAGGAAATTCGATCCAGCGCAGCCGGTCAAGGATTCCGAACGCCGCTCCATCTACACCTGCTTTGACAACCCCGTCGTGGCAGTGCATTTGATCACCGGGCGGCCGGCGCTTGACCGGCTTGCCGATCTTGAGCGCGAGGCAGACCGTGAACTGTTCGCCGACCCCGCTTTTCGCAGTGAACTTGCCGCCTGGATCGGCGAAGGCAGCCTGGGCACTTCGTGGCTGATATCGAAGCTTGGTCAGTTTGCCGTTGAAGCCCTGCCCCTCGGACGCCCCCTGGCGCAACTCGATTCCGGCCGGGTGGCCAGCGCGCCGCTTGCGATCCTGCTCTCAACGCCCCATGACGATCCCATTGAACACGTGCATGTCGGCGAGGCCTACATGCGCATCGCCCTGACGGCCGAATCCCTCGCGCTTCGCATCCAGCCGGTCAGCCAGGTGCTTGAACTGCCGCAAACCCGGCAGCGGGTTGCCGAAGCCGCGGGCCTGGAAGATCGCTTCGCCCAGCACCTGTTCCGAATAGGACATGCACAGGCGGAGCCGGCCATCAGGCGGCGGCGTCCGCTTGCGGACATCGCCTTGCGCGGGGATCTCTGATATGGCCGCAAAGTCGCATTTGACCCAGGACGCAGCGGGAGGCCTGTTCCTGCTCGTCGTGGCCGGCATTGCGCTGTGGGGGGGGGGGCGGATCTCTCCGCCGGAACGCTCCATCAGATTGGTCCGGGGATGCTGCCACGCGCACTTGCCGTGCTGCTGGGCATTCTGGGCGTGGTTCTGCTGGCCGGCGCGTTCATCGGTCAGGGCGCGGTGATGGATGGATGGAAATGGCGGGGCCCGTTCTTCGTGCTGGGGGCCGCAGTGACGTTTGCCCTGGTGATCAGGCCCCTCGGTCTGACGGCTGCCGTGCCTGCCGCCATGATCATCGCGGCATTTGCGAGTGACGAATCGAGCTGGCGAGAAACCCTGGTATTCGCCGTGGCCATGACCATCGGATGCCTGCTACTGTTCAAGACGCTGCTCGGGTTGCCGATTCCCGTGGCGCCCTGGCTGATTGACTACTAAGGAGAATCCATGGGCGATCTCTATTCCCACCTGCTGCTTGGATTCACCACGGCACTCACGTTGCAGAATCTGCTGCTGTGCTTCATCGGATGCCTGGTCGGAACGCTGGTGGGCGTGCTGCCCGGCGTGGGGCCGATCGCCACCATCGCCATGCTCCTGCCCCTCACCTTCAAGGTCGAACCCACGGGGGCCCTCATCATGCTCGCCGGGATCTATTACGGTGCCCAGTATGGCGGGTCGACCACCGCGATCCTGATGAACATTCCCGGCGAGGCCACCGCGGTGGTCACCACGCTCGATGGCCATCAGATGGCGAAACAGGGTCATGCGGGCAAGGCCCTGGGCATTGCCGCCATCGGATCCTTTATTGCAGGGACCATCGCAACGCTGATCATCGCCGCACTGGGCGTGCCGCTCACGCGGATGGCGCTCCTGTTCGGCCCTGCGGAATACTTCTCGCTGATGGTTCTCGGTCTCGCTTTTGCCACCGTTCTCGCGCGCGGGTCGGTGTTCAAGGCGGTGGCCATGATCGTGCTGGGCCTGTTGCTCGCAACGGTGGGCACCGACCTCGAAACCGGCGATGAGCGCCTCACCTTCGGCGTGCAGCGCGTCGCCGACGGCATCGACTTTGCAGTGCTCGCCATGGGGCTGTTCGGTTTCGCGGAAGTGCTGCGCGCGCTGGAAAGCAGTGAAACACGCGACGTGGTCACGCATGCCATCGGAAAGCTGCTGCCCTCCATGGCCGATTTCAGGCAATCGCTGTGGCCCATCCTTCGCGGCACGGGCCTGGGCGCGCTGCTGGGAATACTTCCCGGCAACGGCGCGGTGCTGGGTCCCTTTGCGTCCTATACCGTGGAGAAGAAGATAGCCCGCGATCCGGGCCGCTTCGGAAACGGCGCCATTGAGGGCGTGGCCGGTCCGGAATCCGCCAATAACGCCGGCGCGCAAACGGCATTCATCCCCCTGCTCACGCTGGGCATCCCGCCCAACGCGGTGATGGCCCTCATGGTCGGCGCCATGACCATACACGGCATCATTCCCGGCCCCCAGGTGATTACGAAATATCCGACCCTCTTCTGGGGAATGATCGCCAGCATGTGGATCGGCAACCTGATGCTGCTCATCATCAACCTGCCGCTGATCGGGCTTTGGGTGCGACTGCTGAAAGTTCCCTACCGCCTGATGTATCCGGCGATCCTGGTGTTCTGCTGCATCGGCATCTATTCCATCAACAACAGCCCCGAAGACGTCATGCTCACCGCGCTGTTCGGCATGACGGGCTATGCGCTCATCAAATTCGGTTTCGAACCCGCACCGCTGCTCCTGGGTTTCGTGCTGGGTCGCATGCTCGAGGAAAAATTTCGCCAGGCGCTCACCCTGTCGCATGGCAACTTCATGACTTTCGCCGAACGCCCGGTGTCCGCCGTGCTTCTGGTGATTGCAGCCGTTGTGATTTTCATAGCCGTTCTTCCGGCAGTCAGCCGGAAGCGCGACGTGGTCTTTGCAGAATGACCCACTCAAAACAAGGGAGTACACCATGAGAAACAGACCTTCTATCGCCGCCACCATTGCCACCGCCATCGCGGCGGCAATGGTGTTACAGGCCAATGGCGCGCAGGCACAAAACTACCCGACGCGCACCATCACCACCGTCGTCCCTTTTGCGGCCGGCGGACCCACCGACATCATCGCCCGCATCGTGGGTGAACACATGGGCAAGGTGCTTGGCCAGCAGTTCATTGTCGAGAACGTTGCCGGCGCCGGCGGAACCACCGGCACAACCCGCGTTACCCAGGCCAAACCGGATGGATACACGATCATGATGGGACACATGGGAACGCATGGCGCGGCACCCGCCCTTTACCCGAAACTGCGCTATGACCCGGTGCAGGACTTCGAGCCCATCGGCATGGCCGCGGGAACGCCCATATTGATCGTTGCAAGGAAAAACCTTCCCGCATCCGACCTCAAATCATTCATCGCCTATGTCAAGGCGAGCCAGGGCAAGGCGAGCGAAGGCCATGCCGGCGTCGGCTCGGTTTCGCATTCAACCTGCACGATGTTCAACGCGCAGATCGGGGTCAAGGCAACGCGCGTCGCCTATGGCGGCACCGGTCCCGCGATGAACGACCTTGTGGGCGG
>CAIUKQ010000413.1 GCA_903899705.1 uncultured beta proteobacterium | reverse complement strand
GTGAAACCGGCAGCCTGCTCGGCTGGGTCAATGAATAGCGAGCGCGATCAGCCTCAGCCATTGCCCGCATAGCTGCTTCGGGCGCAGGTGCTCAAGACTTCAATTAATTTCAAAAAGTTTAATAAAAACAAATACTTGGTAATTTTTTTAGAGTCGCTGTAGGTCGAAGTTTTATATTGCCATGCGCCCTTATGCAATCATTGTCAATCGACCCTGAATCAGCATAGGAGATCCCCGGTTCTGCCGGTGATACTTACTGATGACTGATGATGGTTTGCCACCCCTCGATCTATAAGTGCGCATGACGGAATCAAATATGACAAACCATCTGACTTTAGGGCCCGGTGCACTGGCGGAATACCAAGAGTGGCTCAACATCATCAAGCAGCGCATTGTCTCCGTGCGTATGCGTATGCGTATGCGCATGGCGCTTTCAGCCAACCGTGAGTTGATTCTGTTTTACTGGGAACTGGGGGCGATGATTGCCTACAAACAGGCCCAAAGCCGGTGGGGGGGCAAACTCATTGCCCAATTGTCGGCAGACTTGCACAAGGCCTTTCCTGACATCAAGGGCCTGTCGGCATCCAACTTAAAGTATTGCCTGCGTTTTTTTCAGTTCTATTCCAGTCCGCAAGGGATTCCCGGCCCTGATACCGCTACTTTGCCATTTGGTCAACAGCCTGTTGACCAATTGCCCTGGGGGCACAACATCCAGATTTTCACCAAATGCCGCAGCGTGGCCGTGAAGCCGCCTGAACGGTTGCCTGTCCGATACAAGGCACGTGAGCTTGAAATTCATCATGACTGACACCACTGCTCTTGCGCAAGAGTACGGGCATTGCCTGGCGGACCTGAAGCAACGCATTCAATCAGCCCAGAAACGCGCGACCCATTCGGTCAACCGCGAACTGGTCCTGCTCTATATGTGCAGTTTTTCCGAGGCTTGGCCCGACCTTGAATTTGCGCAAGCGGTGCTTGCACTTTGGCAACAGGCTGTTGCCAAAGTGCAAGATACGCCTTGGCTCGGTCCCCGCTCCTTGAACTACGGCAAGTTCGGGGATCTGCTGGCCGAGGTGAAGGCGGTGACCGGAGGTGCGAGTAATGACTGACGAGGCGATGCCGAATTCCCATCAACACGCACTTTCACTTCCCGAGGGCAAGACGCTGGAGTTCAAGCGTGACCTGTCTTCACCCCGGCCGCTACTCAAGACCTTGGTGGCGTTTGCCAATACGGCGGGTGGCCGATTGATTATTGGGGTCGATGACAAACACCAGATTCTGGGCGTTCCGGAACCGCTCGATGAGGAAGAGCGCTTGTGCAGCCTGATCGCCGACAGCATTTCACCGCGCTTGGTGCCCAATGTGGAGATGTTTACCGTCGATGGAAAAACGCTGCTGGTGGTGGAGGTCTATGCCAGTGGCGAGCGACCGCATTGGCTGAAGGCCGAAGGTCACGAACAAGGCGTTTATGTGCGGCTGGGTTCGACCAACCGCCAGGCAGATCAATCCTTGATCGAGGAACTGCGACGCAGCGCGGGAGGTATAGCTTTTGACGAAATGGCCATGCTGGCTTTGAGTCAGGATGATCTCGATCTCGCCGCAGCACAAAAACAGTTCCAGGGGGTGCGCACCCTTGATGAGCAGGGCTTGCTGACGCTCAAGCTGCTGACCCGTCAACAAGGGCTATTAGTGCCGACCAAGGGTGCGGTTTTGTTGTTTGGCAAAACGCGTACGCAGCACTTCTCCGATGCCTGGGTGCAGTGCGGGCGCTTTGTCGGTACCGACAAGGCCGCGATTTTTGATCACATCGACATCGACGAACACCTGCCGCAGGCAGTGGACAGCATCATGTTGTTTTTGAAGAAGCATGCCATGCGGGGCGCGGAGTTTTCCGCGTCACGGCGCAAGGACGTGTGGAGCATTCCGCTGACCATCCTGCGCGAGGTGGTCATCAACGCGCTGGTGCATGCCGATTATTCGCAGCGAGGCGCACCCATCCGCATCGCTTTCTTTGACGACCGCATTGAAATCGAGAACCCGGGCATTCTTTTGCCCGGCATGACGGTGGAAGACATGCGCCAAGGTGTTTCGAAGATCCGCAACCATGTCATCGCCCGTGTGTTCCGTGAACTGAACCTGATCGAGCAGTGGGGCAGCGGGGTGCGGCGGATTTTCCGGGAAGCCGAGGAGCAGGGTTTGCCGGAACCGCAAATCATGGAATTGGGAATGCGTGTGCGGGTGGTGGTGCATCTGGCCGAAGCGATCCGTCCGGTACAAGTAACCGAACAAGTAACCGAACAAGTAACCGAACAAGTAACCGAGCAAGTAGCGCGCTTCATTGAATGCCTGAAGCAAGGTCCGCTCAGCACGCGCGAGGCAATGGAACGCTTGGTGCTGCAGCATCGCCCGACGTTTTCTGCGAACTATCTGCTGCCGGCGCTGAACGCCGGGTTGGTTGAAATGACTCAGCCTGAGTCGCCAAAAAGTCCCACCCAGAAATACCGCCTGATTGCTCCAGCGTCCCGCAGTGGTCGAGCGCACAAAAAAGATTGAACCGGGGGAATCCAATGAGCCAACGCATCGCCGACGCGCTCACCACCGCGTTCTCCAGCCATTCGATTGTCTTCTGGCACGACGCCGAAGGGGAGTTCTCATTTTCAGTCAAGAATCTGTTGCCCGACGGCATCGAACTGCTCTATCTCGACGATCTGCCGGCCCTGTCCGTCAAAATAAAACTGGAGCGCGCAGCGCCTCGGGCCCGGTTTCCCTTCTGCCGCGCGAAAGCGGCGCCTGAGCCTGCCAAAGACTGGCTGCGCAGCAGGAGCTTCCACGCCGACAATGCGTCGACCTTCGATAGCACCTCCGGCCTGATGGACGAACGCAAGCGTTCGGTGATCCTGACCATCAAATCCGGTCAATACGACAAGACCGGTGGAGGCGGTATTCAAGGCGATTGGAGTTGAGTGATATTCACTTTGGTCGCTCGGGTGTCTAAAGGAAATTGCAGAGTAGACATTCGGCAGCATGGGACGTTTGCCAGGTCGCTGGCGGATTGTGACCCAATCGAATGAGCACCACGCCCACTTATGCCGTAGCCGATCTGTTTCGCGAACAGCGACGCGCCGATGCGCTGGAGCGCTTTGCTCCGGGTGCGGCCTTGCTTCCGGGGTTCGCCGAGGACGCCAGCGCGGTGCTTCTTGACGATGTGCAGGTCATCGCGGCACTGGTGCCGTTTCGCGGCATGACAACGCCTGGCGGACATGCCATGTCGGTGACGACCACCAGCTGTGGTAATGGGGGATGGGTCAGCGACAAATCCGGATATCGCTACGTCCGCGTCGATCCGCAGACCGGCAGGCCTTGGCCTCCGATACCCGAACTCTTTCTCGATCTGGCCCAGCGCGCAGCCTCGAAAGCCGGATTCCCGGTATTCGCTCCCGATGCCTGCCTCATCAACCGCTACGAGCCCGGCGCGAAAATGTCCCTGCACCAGGATCGCAACGAACGCGATTACTCCCAACCCATTGTCTCCGTATCGCTGGGCCTGCCGGCCGTGTTCCTCTTCGGCGGGCTGACTCGATCGGAGCGACCCCGGCGCCTGCCGCTCGAGCATGGCGATGTGGTGGTGTGGGGCGGTCCTTCACGCATGGTTTTTCACGGCGTGGAGCCTGTGATGCAGGGGCAGCATCCGCTCACCGGCGCCTGCCGGATCAATCTGACCTTTCGCAAGGCCCTGTAATCCTTCGTTCTGCGGCGGCGCTGCTATGATTGCGGCCGTGCCGGGCTCGGGCAACATCCGACCGCGCCGGCACGCGTCATAACCACCTCAGGACTCATCCCCATGTCTGAATCCAACCGCGGCATGCTCGATGCCATGCATGCCCTTTTCTATCCCCAAACCGTTGCTGTCATCGGTGCGTCGCGCACGCGCGGCAAGCATGGCAACACGCCCATCCGTTTCCTGCAGAACTGCGGTTTTCCCGGGGAGATTTATCCGATCAATCCCTCCGGCGAGGAGGTGGAAGGGCTCACCTGTTACGCCTCGGTGGGCGCGACGCCGAAACGCATCGACTGCGCGCTGATGGTGATCCCGTCTGCGGGCACGGTGCAGTCGATCCGCGATTGCGCGGCCGCGGGGGTGCGCAATGTGATCATGGGCGTGACCGGGTTTTCGGAGCTGGGCACGGACGAGGGCCGCGCGCGCGAGGCGGAGGTCAAGGCGATTGCGAAGGCCAGCGGCATGCGCATCGTCGGGCCGAACACCAACGGCATTTTCAATGCGAGCGCGAAGCTGCCGCTGGGATACAACACCTCGCATGGCGATGCGTTGACGCCGGGGCCGATTTCCATTGCGGCACACAGCGGCGCGCTGTTCAACGGGGTCGCGCCGCGCCTGCGGCAGTTCGGCGCTGGGCTGTCCAAGTACGTGGCCGTCGGCACCGAGGCTGACCTGAATGTGCTTGATTTTCTTGAGTATTACATCGAGGACGAGGATACCGGCGTGATCGGCCTGATCCTGGAAGCCATTGCCGATGGCGCCCGCTTTCGCAGGCTCGCGGAGCGCGCGCGGGCGGCGGGCAAGCCCATCGTTGCATTGAAGCTGGGCCGTTCGGTGGCGGGCGCGGGCGCAACCGTCGCGCATTCCACACGGCTCGCGGGCAGCGCGCGGGCCTACGATGCCCTTTTCGAGGAATGCCGCGTGGCCAGCGTGCCTTCGGTTGAAGCGCTGGCGGGCGGCTGTGCCGTGCTGCTGGGACGAAAGACGCGTACCGCGCGCCCCGCCACGGCGCGTAGCCGCGCGCTGGTGTGCATTGCCACCACTGGCGGCGGTTCGTCGCTGCTCGCCGACTATGCGGAAGACAGCGGCATGCCCCTGGCCGGAGAACCCGGCGGTTCGTGGGGCGGCAAGGTGGCGGATTACATCAACAGCATCGAGACGGCAGGCCTTGTGCGCAATCCCCTGGACAGCAGCACGCTGGGCGGACACGACCGGCTCACACCTTTTTTCCAGTCGCAGGAAGCCGATGGCTTTGATGGTCCCGTGGCCGTCTATACCCACATGCTGCCCAACCCGAAAATGTCGGCGCTGATTGCGTCGCAGTTCGTGGCGCGCAAACAGCGCACCGGATCTCCCGTGGTGGTGGTGGTACCCGGCGGATTGAATGCGGAGCTCGAGGCGCTTTATCGGGATAACGGCATCCCGCTGTTTTACGATGCGTCCACCGGATTCGACAGTCTCGCCTGCCACTACCAGATCGAAGACGAGTTGCTTGCGAGCGAAGGTGGGGCGGCTGTGGCAGCCAAGGCATCTCCGGATTTGTCCGCCATCGCGCCCATGCTTGCCGCAGCCGGCAAATCCACAATCCTGTCCGAATGGGACAGTGCGCAGGTTCTGCGCGCAGCGGGCGTTCCCATGGTGGAGAGCCGAAAAATAGAATCCGTCGCGGCTGCACGGGACGCCGCAAAGGCCGTTGGTTTTCCGGTGGTCCTCAAGGCCCTGGCGCCCGGCGTGGCGCACAAGAACAAGCTGGGTTTTGTCATCGCCGGAATCGCCGATGACGCGGCTCTGCAGGCGGCCTATGCAAAGCTCGAATCGGCCGTCACAGCGCAGGGATTCCAGCGTGCAATGGTTCCGTTCATTCTTCAGTCGATGAAATCTTCGAAGGTGGAGTTGATCGTCGGTGTCAGTTCGGAGCAGGGACTGGGACATTTTCTGGTGGTGGGGCTGGGCGGCATTTACACCGAAGCACTCAACGAGTCGCGCCTGTTTCCGATTCCGGTATCGGCAGAGGCAATGAAAAAGCGCCTGCTCGACACGCGCATCGGGCATCTGCTGATGGCCATCGACGAAGGGCGCCCGGCGGGTGCGCCGTCGGCGCTGGAAGGCGTGCTGGATTCCTTGCAGGCTCTTCAGGGCCTGATGCTGGCCCATGGCGATCGCATTGAATCCGTTGACGTCAATCCTCTGCTGGTAGGTGGTTCGGGATGCATGGCCGTGGATGCGCTCGTGGTGCTGCGGCAGGGGGCCTGAAACCGGCCTGCAATGCATTCCCGCAAAATGCATTTTATTTAGTATAATCAAATACTTATTTAAATTCCCCTGGTGGGTCTGGAACTGGAATCATGCCTCTCGTACAACTGAGCGGCGTATCGCTTGCCTACGGCCACGTGCCGCTGCTGGATCACGTTGACCTGGTCATCGAGCCGGGCCGGCGTATGGGCCTCATCGGCCGCAATGGCACCGGCAAGTCGAGCTTTCTTCGCATCATTGCAGCAACCGCCACTCCGGATGACGGCAAGGTCTGGCACACGCCGGGACTGAAACTGGCCGTGGTGCCCCAGGAACCGAAATTTGCCGAAGGACAGACCGTCTTCGAAGCGGTGGCGGAAGGCCTGGGCGAGAGTCGCGATCTGATGGTCGAATACCATGCGGTCACGCATGAACTGGAATCCGGCGTGGATGACGCCGCGCTCATGCAACGTCTGAGCGCGGTGCAGTCCAAACTGGACGCGGCTGACGGTTGGACCCTGCAGCACCGCGTGGATGCGACCCTGTCGCGCCTGGAACTGGCCGAAGACCTGCTCGTGGATTCGCTCTCAGGCGGCATGCGCAAGCGTGTGGCGCTGGCGCGCGCGCTGGTCGCCGAGCCCGACCTCTTGCTGCTGGATGAGCCCACCAACCACCTGGACGTCGATGCCATCGAGTGGCTGGAGGAGACGCTACGCGCCTTCGCCGGCAGCGTGCTGTGCGTCACCCACGACCGCCGATTCCTCGACCAGGTGGTGGACGAGATTCTCGAACTGGATCGCGGATTGCTTTCCGCCTATCCGGGCAATTTCACGGCCTGGCAGACACGAAAAGCCGAGGCGCTTGCGGCAGAAGCCGTGCTCAACCGGAAGTTCGACAAGGTACTGGCCCAGGAGGAAGTGTGGATCAGGAAGGGCGTTGAAGCGCGGCGCACCCGCAATGAAGGCCGAGTGCGCCGCCTTGAGTCGCTGCGGCTTGAGCGCGCTGCGCGACGCGACCGGGCGGGCAAGGTGGAACTCACGGTATCCGAGGGGGACCGTTCCGGGAAACTGGTGGCGGAACTGGAGAACGTTTCCAAATCCTATGGCGGCAGGCCCATCGTCAAGGATTTCTCCTGCCGGCTGTTGCGCGGGGACAAGATCGGCCTGATCGGCGCCAATGGCACCGGCAAGACCACGCTGCTGAAACTCATCATGGGAGAGTTGGAGCCCGATAACGGGAAGGCGCGCCTGGGCACCAAACTCGAGATCGCGTACTTCGACCAGTTCCGTGCCGCATTGAATGAAGACGCCACCCTCGGCGATACCATCAGCCAGGGCGGGGATTTCGTCGAGATCAATGGCGCGCGCAAACACGTCATCAGTTATCTGGGCGATTTTCTGTTTCCGCCGGAGCG
>CAIUKQ010000412.1 GCA_903899705.1 uncultured beta proteobacterium | reverse complement strand
GGATGCCATGCCAAGCAGTTTCAGCTTGCCGGCCGCCAGTTGGTTTGGCAGGCTTGCAGTCGAGGCGAACCCGATGGGGATGTGGCCGCCGACCACGGCGTTCATGATGTCAGCCGCCCCCTGCAGCGGAACATGCACGATGTCGACACCTGCAGCCTGCCTGAATAATTCACCGGTGAGGTGAAACACCGAGCCCACGCCATTGCTGGCGTAGGAATATTTGCCCGGATTCTTCTTGAGCAGTTCCACCAGTTCGCGAATGTTGTTCGCCGGAACGGACAGTGCCACGATCAGGCCCGACACCGGTTCCACCGCCATGGTGATGGGTGTGAAATCCTTCACCGGATCGTAGGGAAGTACCTTGGAAAGAAAAACCACCGCCACATGGGTCCCCGAACTTCCCATCAACAGCGTATGGCCGTCCGGGGGCGATTTCGCCACCTGCTCGGAACCGATGCGTCCGCCTGCGCCACCGCGATTCTCAACAACCACCGGCTGTCCCCAGGCTTCGCTGGACTTGTTGGCGACAAAACGCGACACGGTGTCGAGGATGGAACCCGGCGAAAAGGGCACGATGATCCGCACCGTCTTCGTCGGAAATTGCTGCGCAGTGGTGGTCGAGGCCACAAGCATCAGTCCCAGGAAAAAAGGGGCCAGGCTCGATTTACCCTGGATGAATCGGGATGTCGTGGACCGGGACGGAAATTCGAGCCTGCCCCCTTTCCCGGATTGCATCAGTAGCCCATGGCGTCGAGATAGGCAAGTTTGACTTCTTCGGGCTGGCCGACGAGGAAGGGAAATTCCCGTCTTCCCGCGCCGCTCAGATTCTCGCCGGGCTTGAGGGTCTTGATCTTTTCAATGGAGAGTCCCTCAACCAGTTCCTCCCGGGCCGCGATGGGCAGGCGCACGCATTCGTTGACCTTGGGATCGCGGATGATGGCCTTGGGGTCGCCACCCTTCGCAATCACCTCAATGTCCGAGAGGAAGCGCCGCCGCATCATCACGATGCCGCGATCAGAGACGCCTAGGTGTTCCTTGGTGCGATCGGCCACCTGTCCCTGCCCGACCCATGCGACGAAATCCTGGTTCATGATGTGCGAGGTGATCCAGCGCCCGGTCTTTTCATCGCGCACCGGACTCGTCCAGCAGGGAATGCTTTTCTGGTCATAGGGTTCGCGCTCTTTGGGGACCCGGCTGAAGAACCAGCCCACCGATAGCATTTTGTCATCGTCAATGGGCACACGGAACTCGAAGTGATTGCCGGTGAACAGCGCGTTCGGCCACAGGCAGACGCGCCCCACGATCCACAGCGGATGGGATTCATCGCCACCTTCGCGAACACGCTTGTACTGAATACCGTAATCGGATTCCTCGAAATCGATTTTCTTGTGCTTCGGCGCGGTCTCACCCACCTTGCCCTTGAGCCGCATGCCCCAGTTGTCGTGCATCCACTCGAAATGCACCGGATCGATGGAGTTCTCCTGACCCTGAAACCAGTTGCAGGGCACTTCCGAAATCACGATCTGCACGAAGCCGTTTTTCCAGGTGAAGGGTTCCCAGTTGGGGACGAGCGGTGCGGGCTCCGGACCCATGTAGGCCCACAGCAGGCCGGCATGGGCCTGCACCCGGTAATTCTTGATGCGGATGCGATCTTTCTGGCCGGAGGCCGGATTCGCGGTTTCCTCGAACGGCTGCTCGATGCAGTGGCCGTCAGCGCCGAACAGCCAGCCATGATAATTGCAGCGCAGTCCCTCTTTCTCGACGAAACCATAGGACAGGTCGGCGCGCCGGTGCGCGCACTGGCGGTCGATGAGTCCGTAGTTGCCGCTCAAGTCCTTGTAGAGGACGAGATCTTCTCCCATCAGACGCACGGCCTTGGTTTCAAGATTATCCATCTGCGTGACCCCGGCGAACGGCTGCCAGTAGCGGCGCATCAGATCTCCCATGGGTGTGCCGGCGCTGGTCTGCGTGAAGATCCGGTTTTCGTTTTCGTTCATGGCTTTTCCCGTGCTTGAATTTGAATGAGGAATTTGTGGTGTTTGCGCGGTCGCTAAGGTAGCATTTCCGGCCAACTTTCGTCATTTGCAGGAGTGGAAATCGATGTTGACGCGCGAAGAGAATGAGTTGCTGGTGAGAACCGGGCCCGGCACGCCGATGGGCAGTTTCATGCGCCGCTACTGGGTGCCGGCGCTGTTTTCCGAAGCACTGCCGGAACCCGATTGCGCGCCGGTGCGCGTCAAGTTGCTGGGTGAGAAGCTGGTCGCCTTTCGTGACAGCAGCGGCCGTGTGGGTCTGTTTGACGAGCGCTGCCCGCACCGCAATGCCTCCATGTTCTTCGGACGAAACGAGGAGAACGGGCTGCGTTGCGTCTATCACGGCTGGAAGTTTGATCTCGAAGGCAACTGTGTGGACATGCCAAGCGAACCACCCGAGAGCAATTTCAAGCGCAAGGTGAAGATCGAGGCCTACCCCTGTGTTGAACGCGGCGGTGTGGTGTGGACGTATATGGGGCCTTCCGAACACAAGCCCGAAGTGCCCGACTTTCAATGGGCCGAAGTGCCCGCTTCACACCGCTTTGCGACGCGGCACATCCAGGAATGCAACTGGTTCC
>CAIUKQ010000411.1 GCA_903899705.1 uncultured beta proteobacterium | reverse complement strand
TGGCAGTTTTTCGAAGGCGCGCTCGAACACAAGAAATCCAACCGCAAGCTGCGTGACGAATGCCAGGCGCATTTTGTTTCCCATGTGCGCATGCGCGAGTGGCGTGACGTGCATTCGCAGCTGAAGGAGCTTGTGTCGGAGATGGGCTGGAAGGTCGGCGACGTGGTCATGAGGCCCGAGAGCGATCCCTCCCAGGGATATAACCCGCTGCATCGCGCGCTCATGACGGGGCTGCTGGGCAACATCGGCATGAAGACCGAGGAAGGCAGCTTCATGGGTGCGCGCGCCATCAAGTTCTGGGTGCATCCGGGTTCGGGTGTGGCGAAGAAGGCGGGACGCTGGATCATGGCCGCGGAACTGGCCGAGACCACGCGCCTGTATGCGCGCTGCGTGGCCACCATCGATCCGCTGTGGCTGGAAACCATCGGCGCGCACCTCATCAAGCGTTCGCAGACCGATCCGCACTGGGAGAAAAAGCCCGCGCATGTGGCGGCCTTCGAGCGAGGCACGCTGTACGGGCTGCCGGTGTACACCAACCGCCGAGTGCACTACGGGCCCATCGACCCGAAGCTCTCGCGCGAAATCTTCATACGGCAGGCTCTCGTGGAAGGGGATTATGAGAGTCGAGCGCAATTTCTACTTCATAATCAACAGCTTGCGCAGGACATCGAGGCGCTTGAGCACAAGTCGCGGCGACCTGACGTGCTGGTGGACGATCACCTCGTGTATGCCTTCTACGACAGTCTGATTCCGGAGGGCATCACCAACGGCGTGTCCTTTGACACATGGCGGCGCGAGGCTGAAACGAAAGACCCGAAGCTTTTGTTTCTCAAGCGCGAAGACCTGATGCGCCACGAGGCCGCGGGGATCACCACCGAGCAGTTTCCGCACGCCATCGAAATGGCGGGGCGCAGCTTTGCGCTGGAGTACCTGCACGAGCCGGGATCGCCACGCGATGGGGTCACGCTGACCGTGCCGCTGGTGGCGTTGAACCAGATCAACGCCGCCTATGCCGACTGGCTGGTGCCGGGGATGCGCCGCGAGAAAGTCATGCAGCTTGCCAAGTCGCTGCCGCAGCGCCTGCGCCACCGGCTTGGTCCGCTGCCGGAGTTCGCGGAAAATTTTGTGGATGAGGAACAACCGGCGCAGGCGGCGGGCACGGGTGCCGTAGCCAGCCTTGCCGAAGCGATTGCAAAATATGCGCGCCGTGAACTCAATTTCGTGATTCCCGGTGACGGCTTTCGCTACGAAGCACTCCCCGCGCATCTGTCCATGAACTACCGAGTGGTGGATGAGCACGGCCGGCAACTGGCGATGGGCCGCAACCTCGCGCAACTGCGTGCGGAGCTTGGCGACAAGGCCGAAGAGCAGTTCTCCGATCTGGCGGCCAGCGAAATCGCGCAGGAGGGCCTCACCGACTGGACCCTCGGCGACCTGGATGAGGTGATGGAGATTCATCGCGGGTCGCAGATCCTGATCGGCTATCCGGCGCTGGTGGATCGAGGAACGACCGTTGACCTCGAAGTGCTGGATTCCGCCGAACGTGCCAAGGCGTTGCATCGCGCGGGCCTGCGTCGCCTTTTCATGCTGCAGTTGAAGGAGCAGGCAAAGTTCATCGAGAAGAACCTGCCGGGGCTGCAGGCGCTGGCGCTGCAGTACGCGCCGCTGGGCGATGCCGCGCACCTGCGGGCCCAGTTGATGGAAGCCTCGTTCGACCGCGCCTGTATGGCCGAGCCCTGGCCGCGAACGCGCACCGAATTCGAGAAGCGCCGTGACGAAGGCCGCTCGCGCGTGACACTGATCGCGCAGGAAATCGCGCGGCTCGCGGGGGTGTTGCTCACCGAATACCAGTCGCTGCAGAAGAAGATTGCGGCGGCGGCCAAGGGCTACCCGGCTGCTTGCCGCGATATCGAAGAGTGGGTGGGCCGGCTGCTGGTCAAGGGGTTCATCTCCTCAACGCCCTATGAACGCCTGCAGCATTTCCCGAGATACCTGAAAGCCGCCGGACTGCGCCTTGAGAAAATGCGCGCCGCCGGCCAGGAGGGTGCAACACGCGACGGCCGTGCCATGTCAGAACTGGCCAGCGTGCAGACCGCCTGGCAGCGCGAAACGCTCAAGCTGCAAAAGGCCGGCGCCGCGCCCGATGCACAACTCGATCAATTCCGCTGGTTGCTGGAGGAGCTGCGCGTGCAACTCTTCGCGCAGGAACTGAAGACGCCGGTTCCCGTTTCGGTGAAGCGGCTGCAGAAGATGTGGCAGGCCATGCAGCGATGAGCCGCACCCATGGGGCTGCGGGGTAGAATGGCTCAGTGATTTCTGAAGATTGTCGTCAATGACACTGCATTCAGCGAATATCCTGGTTACCGGCGGCGCCGGATTCATCGGCTCGCATACGACCGAGGCGCTGCTTGCGGCCGGCGCCCGCGTCACCGTGCTGGACAATTTTTCGGCGGGCAAACGCGGCAACCTGCCTGCGTCGAATCCAGCACTGCGAATCGTCGAAGGTGACATCCGCGACGTCGCGCAAGTTGATGCCGCGATGGCCGATGCCACTCACGTGATGCACCTGGCCGCGCAGATTTCGGTGCAGGTGTCGGTGCAGGACCCGGTGAATTCCTGCCACAACAACGTGGTTGGCTTTGTCAATGTGCTCGACGGCGCGCGCAGGCGCGGCGTCAAACGCGTGGTGTATGCGTCGAGCGCCGCGGTGTATGGAACGCCGAAGGAACTGCCGCTGTCGGAGGCTTCGCCGACCGCGCCGCTCTCGCCCTATGGCCTGGAAAAATGCATCGATGACCAGTACGCAGCGCTGTTCCGCGATCTGTACGGTCTGTCGTCAATGGGCATGCGCTATTTCAACGTGTACGGCCCGCGGCAGGACCCGTCATCGCAATACGCCGGCGTGATCAGCAAGTTTGCCAGCGCCATTGAAAGCGGCAATCCGCTCAAGGTGTTCGGAGACGGCGGCCAGACGCGGGACTTCGTGTTCGTGCGCGACATTGCGCGCATGAACGCGCGCGCCCTAGATGCGACCGTCTCCGGCTTTTGCAATATCGGCACCGGCACCTCGGTGACCCTGCTCCAGCTGATTGCCGCGCTCGAAGGGGCGGCCGGGAAAAGCGCGACGATTGAATTCAAGCCCCCGGCCACCGGCGACATCCGGGAATCGGCCATGCGGCCGGCACGCCAGCTCGAGTGGCTGGGCGACAAACCCGATACCCCGCTGGAACAGGGCCTGAAGGCGCTACTGCGGGAATCCACATAGGCACCGTGCCACGCCACCGACAGCGCCTCCGGTCCGTCATGCTCTTCCTCGCATGCTCCGCCGATGGACGCGCCCGGCTCAAGGGCGGGTCGCCCGGAGCACAGGTATTGGCTTTGATAGTGCTGGCATTCACGCTGGCCTGTGCCGGATTGTCCACGCCTTTGCGCGCAGCCACGCCACAGGGCGCGGCAGCACCTAACATTGCGCTTTACTACGGCGCCGACATCCCCTGGGATGAACTCGCCGCCTTCGACATCGCGGTGGTCGAACCCGACCATGCCGGCGTGCTCAAAAGCCGGGCCGCCGGCCCGACACAATATTTCGCCTATGTCTCGCTGGGCGAAATCCACCCCAGCCGCGCCTATGCGAAGGAATTTCCGGCGGCGTGGAAACTCGGCGAGAACACCGCCTGGGGCAGCATGGTGGTGGATCAGTCCGCCTCCGAGTGGCCCGAGTGGATCATCTCGCACGCATTTGCGCCATTGTGGGCGGCCGGCTACCGCGGTTTCTTTCTCGACACGCTGGATTCGTTCAATCTTGTCGCCAAAGACGCGGCGCAGCGGCAGGCCCAGCAGGAAGGGCTCGAGCGCGTCATCACAGAAGTGGCGCGACGCTTTCCCGGAGTGAAACTGATCTTCAATCGCGGGTTCGAGATTCTTCCAAAGGTGCACGACAAGTCCTACGCGGTCGCCGCGGAGTCGCTCTATCGGGGCTGGGACGCAGGCGCAAAGCAATATCGAGAGGTGCCGCTGGCCGACCGCGACTGGCTGCTCGGCCAGTTGAACCGAGTGAAGGACGAATACAAGCTGCCGGTGCTCGCGATCGACTATGTGGCGCCCGGTGAGCGTGACCTGGCACGAACCACGGCGCGCCGCATCGAGGCCCTGGGATTCATTCCCTGGGTGACCAATCCCGCGATTGACCTCCTGGGTGTGGGCAGCATTGAAGTCATGCCGCGCAAGGTGCTGATGCTCTACGACGCCGACCAGGGCGTGCAGCCACTGATCTACGAGGACATCCAGCGCTACGCCGCGATGCCGGTCAATTACCTGGGTTACTCCGCGGTGTACCAGGAAGCCTCCGCAAAATTTCCCGCCCATCCGCTGGCCGGACGCTATGCGGGCATCGTGGCGATGTTTTCCTCGGATGCCGTCGGGCGCGAAGCCGATTTGTCGGCTTTTTTGAAACGTGCGATCGCCGAGGGCGTGAAGATTGCGTTCCTCGGGAGCTTCGGGCTGACCAGCGACAGCGACCTCGGAACGACGCTGGGCCTGCGCTTGGGGCCGGCCCAGCCTGCCGGGATGGTGTCGATCGAGTCGCGTGATCCGCTGGTCGGCTTCGAGGTGCCCGTCAACCCGGATCGAAGGGAGTTTCGTCCGCTGCAGGCGATGGGAGGAATCCCTCTGCTGCGCCTGAAGAACGAGCGTGGCGAACGCATGGACGCCGTGGCGCTCACTCCCTGGGGCGGGTACGCGAGTCGTTCCTACAGCCTGCTCAATCTTCCCGCGGACCGAGGCTTGCGCTGGGTCATCGAACCCATTGAATTCCTGCGTCGTGCGCTCGCGCTGACAGGCATGCCGGTGCCCGACACCACCACCGAAAACGGCCGGCGACTAATGATGGTGCACATCGACGGCGATGGCTTCGCCAATCGAGCGGAACTTCCGGGCTCGCCGTTTGCCGGCGAGGTCATGGTTCGCGACCTCCTGACCAGATATTCGGTGCCGACCACGTTTTCCATCATCCAGGGCGAAGTCGCGGCCAACGGCTTGTATCCCAAACTCACGCCGGCGCTGGAGTCCATCGCGAAAAAAATCTTCGCCCTGCCCAACGTGGAGGCGGCGAGCCACACTTTTTCGCACCCGTTCCGCTGGAGAAAGGCGGCAGCCCGCGATGCCGCCGAATCCGGCTACAGCCTGGCCATTCCAGGCTACCAGTTCGATGTTGCCACGGAGGTCAACGGCTCGATCGACTACATCAACCGCACCCTCATGAGCGACGGCAAACGCGCCAAGATATTGCTCTGGAGCGGCGACTGCGACCCGGGTCTCGATTCCATGGAGCAGGCCGACGAGGCCGGACTGCTCAACATGAACGGCGGGGATACCACCATCACGCGCGCGCAACCGTCGCTCACGCTGGTGTCGCCGCTGGGGATTCCCAAGGGCAAGTATTTCCAGGTGTACGCGCCCAACCAGAACGAGAACGTTTACACCAACCTGTGGACCGGGCCGTTCTATGGCTACGAGCGCGCCATCGAAACCTTCGAGCTCACCGATTCCCCGCGCCGTCTTAAACCCATCGACGTGTACTACCACTCCTTCGCGGCCACCAAGCGTGCCTCGCTGACGGCGTTGCAAAAAGTCTACGCCTGGGCGCTTGCGCAGAACGTCATGAACATCTATGCCTCGGAATACATCCGCAAGGTGCTCGATTTCCGTCGCCTGGTAGTCGCCCGCAGCGCCACCGGCTGGCGTATTCGCGGCAACGGCGAATTGCGCACCCTGCGTCTGCCGGCCGGCGCGCAGGTTCCGGACCTCGCGCGCAGCACTGCCGTGGCCGGCATGGCGCGACACAACGACGCCCTCTACCTGCACCTTGCGGCGGGTGAGGCCGAAGTCGTGCTTGGCGCATCCGCGCCCACGGCCCCCTATCTGATTGATGCAAACGGCCGAATCGACGCCTTGCAACTCGCCGCGCGGAGCCTGTCTTTTTCGATCGACGCGCACACGCCGATCGTCTTTACGCTGGCCAACGCGCGCGGTTGCGCAACCAGCGCCGACGGCCAGCGCCTTGTCCCACAGGCGGCTGCAGACGGCGCCACCCGCTTTCAACTGACCCGGCATGGAACAGCGAAGATCACGATCCGGTGCGATTGAGGCCGAACGCACCCGCGTGATGTCGCTGGGGGCGACACTGGGCTTCGCTCTGCTGGTGTGCGTGGTCCTGGTGCTGATGTTTCCCAAGCAGGCGCTGATCGAACAGGTGCGCAATGTCGAGGGCAATGACCAGCTGAGCGCAGCCTACATTGTCAACCTGCTCAAGACCGAACCGCGCAATACCGAGTTGTACCTGCTGCTGGCGCAAAAGCGCGTGGCGCTGGGAGAGTTCGGGGAAGCGCGTGAAGCGTTGTCGATGGCCGCCTCGGTCAGCGATCCGGCCTCGCTCAAAACGGTGCGGTTGATGCAATACCGAATTCTTCGCAAGGAGTATGACGGCCTGCGCGAGGGCGACGGCAAGGAATCCCTGTTGCGACCGCAACTGCTCGCAATGATAACCACACTCACTGGTGAGGAATGGCCCCTTCAGGACCTGATGTTTCTCGTCGACGAGGCGCGTGCGCTGAATTTTTCCGGGCCCGCGGAACAGCTGACCATGCGTGCGCTGGAATCCGGTCGCGCCCTGCCGCCGCCGTGGCTGGACCGCTCGGCGCGAGCCGCCCTTGGCAACGGTGATTATCGTGGCGCGTCGCGGCTGTATTTCGCGGCCCGGTTGCGTGCCGGCGACAAGGAAGACCGCCGCCGCTATTTCCTGCTCGCCGTTCGGACATTGCAATCGGGTAACCTGCTCGACGAGGCGATGCGTGCCGCGGACGCGCAAATCGGCGACCTGCGCGACGACCCGCAAACCCTGGAATTCCTGACGCGGCTGGCATTGGCGGCGGGAGACCCGGCCCGCGCGCAAATTTACGTCAAACGCCTGTTGCAGTTGTCCGCCCTGCCTGCCGACTCCGGGCTCGCGTGGCTCGCGCAACGGCTGCTCGGCCTACTGGTCACCGAGGCCCACGCGCAGGTTGCGACGCCGGGTGCCGCGCCCGTCCCTTCGGGCGGTGGCGCTTCCGAGTCTGGCGCGGGCGACGCACCGGCTGCGATTCCTCCGGGCATGCGACCTTACGACGAGGCGCTCTACAAGCTCGCCTACGACGTGTTCCTGGCCAACAACAATGCCGCCGACGCGTTTCGCGTGGCGCTGGCGGCGGTGGCGCAGCGGCCCGGCGACATGGCATGGCGAACCCGCCTCGCGCAGGTGGCCGAGTTCACCGGAAAGGCGGAGTTGGCCCTGCAGCAATGGCTGCGCGTGGCCATCGCAAGCGGCGATGAAAACGCGTATCGCGCGGTACTGCGGCTTGCGCCCGGCCTGTACGACGACGAAGCGTTGTTGACTGCGTGGCAACACACGGCCACGCAGCGCCCGCTGAGCGCTAATGAATGGCAGCTTGTGGTTGACGTCTACGAGCGCCTGGGACGACCCGGGGATGCCGTCACCTATCTGGCAACCCAACTGGGCCGCAGGGGAGGCGGTGGTCCTGCATCCGACAGTGTGCTGCTTGACCTGATGGCGCGCGTGCAGGCCAACATGGGACGCGTTGCCGATGCCATCACCAGCCTGGAGCGCCTGCGCCGGGTTGATCCCGATGATCGCGAACGCGACCTTGATCGCGCGATCCGCCTGGCGACGCTGTATTTTCTGAAGCCGGATTTTGCCACCGCCTACCGCACCCTGGAGCCATTGCGTTCTCGAGCTGGGAGTGGCCAGGAGGAGTACTGGCGGCTGCTCTCCGACCTCGCCTGGCAGTTGCAACAGGATGACGTGGCGCGCGAAGCCTACGGGGTGCTGGTCGCACAGCCAAAGGCGACGGCCGTCGACCTGGAGCGGATGGTGCGCCTGATACGCGCCGACAAACCGGAGGAGGCGGCGCGCCTCGCGGAATTTTCCTGGACGCAGTTCCACAACCTGAACGGCCTGCTCAGTGCGCTGGAAATCCATGCCGGCCGTGGCGACCGGACAGCACTGGCGCGACTGTACGCAGGCATCACAATGGCGGACGAGGAAAATCTGGGAGGCAGTCCGTTCTTCTACGAACTGCGCGCGCGTTATCACCTGCAGGGTGGCCGCCTGCCGCTGGCGCTGGCTGATTACCGGCGTGCCACCGCCTTGAATCCCGGCAATACGGGCTTGCGCGTCGCGTTCCTGTGGTTTCTCATCGATTCCCGTCAGAAAGCGGTTCTGGTCCGGCAACTTGCCGAGTGGAGCGCCGAGGCGCAGAAGAACGCGGAATATTGGGATGCCTATGCGGCCGGTTACGTGCAGGCCGGCGAACCGAAACGCGCCGTCGGTTATCTGTCGCGGCAGGCCAAGCAGAAATCCGGCGATTTTCTGTGGCTGTCGAACTACGCAGATGTCCTGGAGGAATCCGGGGGTGGAGCGATGGCCGAACGCATCCGCCGCCATGCCTGGCTGGTTGTGCGAAGCGCGGGCAACAGGGATTTGCGCGATGGCCCGCGCGAACGCCAGATCGCGACCGCGCGCCTGATCCTGCAATATGCACCGGGCGATGCGTCGCTTTCGGTGATGCGCTTGTTGCTTCGCCAGGACGGCGGCCCTCCGGGCGAGGCAACCAAGCCGCTTGACGCGGCGGCGGCCGAACTGGCGCTCGGATGGGCCGTCTCAACGGAGCAGCATGAGGCGGCCCGTGCCTGGCTATGGCAGCGCTATGCGCGCAACCTTGCAAAAACGCGCCCGGCCGCGCCGCTCTGGGCTGAAGTCAGTGTGGCCCTCGCGCAGGATGACAAGGCCACGCTGGAACGCCTGCTGTTCACCCGCTCGGAAGATATGTCGCCGGGCAACCGCATCGACGCGGCCCGCAGTCTGCAGGCGCGCCAGCTCGCGCAGACGCTGGGCTTTGAGGCACAGGAAAAACGTCCCGACGATGACGAGATCCATCTTCGCCTGGCCACCGATCTGCTCGCGGGCGCCTCAAGTGCGATCGCGGAGGACAAGTTGTTCACGCGCGGTGTGCTGCAGGGACACGATGAAACCGCGCGCAGCCAGGTATGGCTTACGCCGCGGTTGCGTCTGACCGTGGAATTGAACGACGTGCGCCAGCACACCGCGGACAGCACGCAGTTGACCGGTGTTCCCGGCGTGGATCGCACGCTCACCGCGTCCGTGCTGCTGCGGGGCGATTCAGGAGACACCGAAGTGGCTCTTGCACGCCGCGACGCCATGTCCGATTTCACCGCGCTGAAACTGATGCGCGTGATGCGCATGGATGCAGGCAGCGCGCAGTTGTCGGCGTCTCTGCGCGAGCGCGCCTTCGAGACGGTTCCGCTGTACGTCGGTGGCCACAAGGACGAGATGGCCGCCAGCGGCACCTACAATTTTTCACTGCGCGAATATGTCACGGCGCGCGCCTGGACGGCGCGATTCCACACGCAGCAGGATGCCTATCTCGGTCACGGCCGCGGCCTGTCGCTGGAGACCGGCCATCGCCTGCGTATCGAGTACCCCGACCTTTCCGTGCGGTTGTCGCGCGTGATCAGCCATTACGAAGCGGAACCGCTGGCCGACGCGCAATCGGCGCAGCTTTCGCCGGGTGGCGCCATCCCTCCGGGAAGTTTCTTTGTTCCCAAAAGTTTCCGGTTATGGGGCGTCAATCTCTCCTCGGGCATGGCGAGCCGCGAGGACTACAGTCGAGCGCTGCGGCCGATCATGGACATCGGCCGCAGCGTCAACAGCGTGAGCGGCAATGGTTACAACTGGCTGGTGGGCGCCGGCGGCAGTGTGCTGGGGCACGATCAATTGGCCCTATACTTGATGCGCTCCCGCGGCGGTGGCGGCACCAATGTTTCCATTCAGGAAGTGGGTGTGCGTTACCAGTATTTTTTCAACCGCTGACAATGCAATGAAAGGAATGCCGATGCGGGTTCTGCTGATTTCTCTTTGGGTGGCGGTCTGGGCAACGGTGCTGGGCGCCTGCTCGGTGGTGGACCATGCCGGCGGAGACACGGTACTGGCCATGAATGCGAAATGGGTGCTGCTGCCCATCGCCAATCACACCGATACGCCGCAGGCCGGACTGCGCGCAGAGGCCATTGCCGAGACGTTGCTGCGCGCGCGCGGCCTGCAAACGCTCACGCACTATCCGCCCGAGATCAATCCCGATGCCCTGTTCGAACCCGCCGAGCGCAAGGTCCAGCAGGACGCGCAGAAATGGGCCAGGGACCAGGGAGCGCGTTACGCGCTGTCCGGCTCCGTGGATGAGTGGCGTTACAAGGTGGGCGTTGACGGCGAACCGGCGGTCGGCATGATGCTGCAGGTCGTGGACCTGCAAAGCGGCAATGTCGTGTGGAGCGCCGTGGGTGGCAAAAGCGGATGGAGCCGCGAGTCGCTGGCGGTGGTGGCGCAAAAGCTGATGCGTGAACTGCTTGCCAGCGCGACGTTGAAATGACGCCCCCCCTGGCGGGGATTGACGCGCGTCTATAAAGATAATTGCACCTCGTGCCACGCTATGTACCGCGATTGGTGAGTTGGGTGGAGCGTCTGGCCACGCTGGGCCGGCCCGACTGGCTGTGGCTCGAATCCATCCTCATCGCGCTGCTCGCCGTCTGGATTGGATGGATGGCCTCGCCCGACGATCCGCTGTTTGTCTCCGGCGCGTTTCCGTGGTCGTGGTTCGCGCCGGTGCTCGTGGCGTTGCGCTATGGGGTGCCTCCCGCGGTGCTTTCCTCGGCGATCCTGCTGGCGGCGTATTACGCGTTTGCGCCGCTCGGCCTTGCCGCGCCGGTTCCCAGGGTTTTCGTGCTTGGCGGGATGCTGCTTGTCATGATCTGCGGTGAATACAGCGGCATCTGGCGCACCCGGGTGCGGCGTCAGAACGAGCGCAACGCCTATCTTGAGGACCGCGTTGAGCGTATCACCAAGCGCCTGTACCTCTTGCGCCTGTCGCATGACCGTCTCGAACAGGATCTGCTGTCGCGTCCCGCCACGTTGCGTGACGCGCTGGCCGATCTGCGCCGGCGCATCGACGTATCCGACCGGTCGGCGCTGCTGCCGGCGGCGCAGGAAACACTGGTGTTCCTGGCCCAGTACTGCCAGCTGGACGTCGCCGCACTGCACGCCATATCCGGGGCGGGTGTTTTCCAGCAGGTCGCGGGTATCGGCGACCCGCCGCCGCTGCGCGCGGATGACCCTCTGCTCACGTACGCCTGCGACGAACTGAAACTCGCGCACGTACAATCTGATGCCATTGACCGTCTCGCGCCCACGGACCACCTGGTGGTCGCGCCCATTGTCACCAGCGACTGGCGCCTGCTGGGCGTGGTCACCATCACGCGCATGCCGTTTCTGGCAATGACCGAGGACACCCTGCAAATGCTGTCGGTGCTTTGCGCCGCCTACGCGGACTCTATCACCGGCTCGGAAAAGGTCCGACCGCTGATCGCCGCGTATCCGGCCTGCCCCGCGTATTTCGCGGAGGAAATGCTGAAGCTGGCGCGCCTGCACCGCGATTTCAACCTGCATAGCCACATCGTGGTTCTTGACATGGGCGACCACCCGCAGCGCCTGGACCTGTTTCACCTGTTGTTGCGCCAGCGCCGAACGCCCGACGTTATATGGCACACGGAGAATCCCGCCCCCGGCCGGCACAGTTTCATTGTCACCATGATGCCGCTGGCCAGACGAAACACCGTCGATGGTTATCTGGTGCGCGCGGAAAACTCTCTGAAGGAACAGCTCGGCGGGGATTTCGACACGCACAAGGTGCGCGCGCAGGTGATCGCGCTGGATAACGCGGACCCGCTGGGCGCGTTGAAAAACCTGATCGAAGGGTCTGCTTTGTGAAGCGCCCAACCGTCTTTGCGGTTCTGTCCTTCACCGCCGCGGCTCTTCTGGAGATCGGAGCCAGTTATTTCCTGCTGGATTTCACCGATTCCGAAAAAGACCTGCTCATTTTTCTCGGCATTCACACTTTGGCCAGCGTGATCCTCGCGACCGTGGTTCGACCGAGTTTGCCGGTGCAGTACCGGGAGCCGAAGCTGGTGGTGACAACCCTGCTGTTCGCCATCATTTATTTCATTCCTATTTTTGGTGTTTTTGGCATCCTGGCGGCGGTGCTCGTCAATGTGCTCTCGCCCAAGCCGGGGGTCGACGCGCCGTTTGCCCAGGTGCAGGCGCCGGAGTACGTGCTCTCCATCCGCGAACCGACACAACAGTTCCGCATCAGCAGCATGCGCACCATGCTGCTCGACGAAACCATTCCGTCGGAAGTGCGCATCAAGTCGCTGATCGCCCTGCAGTCCATGCCCACGCGCGTAGCCGGGCCCACCATCCGCAAGCTGCTGGGAGACCCCGCCGACGACATCCGGCTGCTCGCCTACGGCATCCTCGACAACAAGGAGAAGGAGCTCAACGCGCAGATCGTGCGCGCCGCGGCCGACCTCAAGGCCGCCACGAGCGGGGAGTGGCGCCTCCAAGCGCTGCGGCAACTGGCCGAACTGCACTGGGAAATGGTGTACACCGGTCTGTCGCAGGGTGACCTGCGTGACCACACGCTGGCGCAGACGGCCGGTTTTCTCGAAACCGCCATGCAGATAGCGGCCCGCGATGCGGCGCTATGGTTCCTGAGCGGTCGGGTGCTGCACGCGCAGGGAAAGATCGACGATGCGGCGCAGGCCTTTCACATTGCCGTGACCCTGGGCATGGACGAATCGCGCGTGCTTGCCTATGTGGCGGAAATCGCCTTCGAGCAGCGCCGTTTTGACCTGGTTCGCGACTATGTCACGCGCCTTGCCCGGTCGCAGGTCACCGCGACCATGGCGCCGATCATCCGCTTCTGGCAGAGGTCCAAAGCCGCATGAGCGCCGCGACCGCGCAGGCCCCACCGGCCGAAACACTGCCCCGCGCCGACAGCGCCGATGTCGCGCTGTTGCTCGAAGGCACTTATCCCTATGTAGCCGGCGGCGTATCGAGCTGGGTGCATCAGATCATCCGCGGTTTTCCGGAACTGCGATTTGCGCTGATCTTTATCGGCAGCCTGGCCAAGGACTACGGCAGGATGCGCTACGAACTGCCCGCGAACGTGGTTCACGTCGAAGTGCACTATCTGTTCGAGCGGACCACGGTGCCGCCGATACAGACGCTGCATGGTGATGCGGAAATATTCGAAAAATTGGAGCGCCTGCACGAATATTTTCGGGCGCCGCAGGCGCATGGCGCCAACGAGGCGCTACTGGGGGAACTGGTCGGCGAACTCAACGGCCGTCTCGATCACGACCAGTTCCTGTACAGCGAAGCCGCGTGGCAATTCATCCTGCAGCAATACCGGCAATACTGCACCGACCCGTCGTTCGTCGATTACTTCTGGACGGTGCGAACCATGCATGCGCCGTTGTGGGTGCTGTCGCGGATCTGCGAGAGCATGCTGCCGGTGCGCGCGTTCCACTCCGTTTCAACGGGGTACGCCGGGTTCCTTGGCGCGATGCTCAAACGCCGCTACGGCAAACCGCTGATCCTTTCGGAACACGGCATCTACACCAAGGAACGCAAGATCGACCTGTTTTCGGCGCAGTGGATCGCCGACACTCGCTCGGTATTCCAGCGCGATCCGACCGAACTTTCCTACTTCAAGCAGATGTGGATCCGATTTTTCGAAGCTTTCGGCAAGGCCTGCTATGACGCGGCGGACAGCATCATCGCCCTGTACGAAACCAACCGCCTGCGCCAGGTGGCCGATGGTGCGGACCCGGCGCGCACGCGCAACATTCCCAACGGCATCAGCCTGGCCACCTTCGGTCCGCTGCGCCATCAGCGTCCGCCGGTGATCCCCAAGGTGCTGTGCCTGATCGGCCGCGTGGTGCCGATCAAGGATGTGAAGACCTTCATCCGCGCCATGCACTCGGTGGTTCAGCGCATGCCCGGGGCGCAGGGCTGGATTGCCGGCCCCGAGGAGGAGGATCCCGGTTACGCCGCCGAATGCCACGCGCTGGTGGAAAGCCTGTCGCTGGGTGATAGCGTAAAATTTCTTGTTTTTCAAAGACTTACGGATCTTCTGCCGAAGATCGGGGTGGTGGTTCTGTCCTCGATCAGCGAAGCGCTGCCGCTGGTGTTGCTGGAAGGCTATGCCGCCGGCGTGCACGGCATCTCCACCGATGTCGGCTCTTGCCGGCAACTCATATTCGGCCTGTCCGAGGAAGACCGCGCTCTGGGCGCATCGGGCCGGGTGGTGGGTGTGGCGGATCCGCAGGCGCTGGCCGCTGCTGCCATCGAACTTCTCGGCAACGAAGCTGAGTGGCGTTCGGCCTCGGCCGCCGGCATCCAGCGCGTGGAAAAGTACTACACGCAGGATCTCATGTTCGCCAGCTACCGCGAGGTGTATGAAAAGGCACTTCTCGCCCCGGCTGGCCGCCCGCCGGGCGGCCCCGCGGAGAACGGAGCAAACGCGAAGTCCGGCGTCTGCCCGGTAGCACAAGGGAAGCGGCAATGACCGGGCGCAATGCTGGTTGTGAGTTGATAAGCGGGAATCCAGCATGGCCGGCATAGGCTTTGAGCTGCGCAAACTGCTGCGCAAGGAAAGCTACCTCGGCCTGCTGCAGGCCTATGCGTTCGCCGGTGTCATCAGTTCCGGACCGTGGGTGTTGTCGATCATCGGCATCCTCGTCATCGGCATCCTCTCCGCTTCGGTGGTGGCGCCGAATTTCCTCGTCGGCCAGTTCCAGACCACCGTCACCTACCTGATGCTGACCTCGTTGATTCTCACCGGCCTGGTGCAGCTTGGCTTCACGCGCTTCATTTCCGACCGGATGTACGAGAAAAAGGACGACATGGTGCTGCCCAATTTCAACGGGTTGCTGCTGCTCGTGGTGGTGGTGAGCGGCGCGCTGGGGGTCACCGCCGCGCTCACCCTGTTCCCCGGGGAGAGCGATTTCTATCGTGTATTGGTGATGAGCTGTTTCGTGATCCTTTGCTGCATCTGGGTGGCGACGATATTCCTGTCGGGTATGAAGCAGTACAAGGAGATCGTGGCCCTGTTCGGCCTGGGTTATGCGGTCACCGTGGTGAGTTCGCTGACACTGCGGCCGCTGGGGATGGAGGGCCTGCTGCTCGGATTCGTGATCGGACATTTTGTGCTGCTCACGGGCATGGTGACCATGACGCTGCGCAACTACCCCTCCACCTACTTCATCGCCTTCGATTTCCTGAAGAAGGGTGCGATGTATCCCTCGCTGATCCTCACAGGGCTCATCTACAACCTGGGCATCTGGGCCGACAAGCTGCTGTTCTGGTACTGGCCTGAAACCAGCCAGGCGATCATCGGGCCGCTGCGCGCATCGCTCATCTACGATCTGCCGGTGTTTCTGGCCTACCTGGCGATCATTCCCGGCATGGCGGTATTCCTGGTGCGCATCGAGACCGACTTCGTCGAATATTTCGAGAAGTTCTACGACGCGGTGCGGGAAGGCGGCTCGCTCGACCATATCGAAACCATGCGCGAGGAGATGGTGTTCACCATCCGCCAGGGGCTGGCCGAGATCGTCAAGATCCAGGCGATTGCGGTGCTCATTGTGTTCGTCACCGGCCCGGCGCTGCTCGACTGGCTGGGCATCTCGCAGCTTTACCTGTCGTTGCTGTATGTCGACGTGGTCGCCTCCGGGCTGCAGGTGGTGCTCCTCGGACAGCTCAACATCTTTTTCTACCTGGACAAGCGCCTCACGGTGCTGTTTGTCACCAGTCTGTTCCTGATTCTCAATTTCGGCCTCACCGCGATCACCCTGCAGTTGGGCGCCGCGTTTTACGGCTACGGCTTCGCGCTGGCCCTGCTGATCACCGTGATGGTGGCGATGCATCTGCTCGAGCGGCGGCTGCACCGGCTCGAATACGAAACCTTCATGCTGCAGTGATTGCGCAGAACCGCGTGGCCCGGTGGTGCCCTGGAGTTGGCAGCCGGGATTGAATATCCGTAGCAACAGCAGATAAGCAAATCACTTTTTCTTGGTTCACGCGCGGCACCCGCGCCGATAAAGTCCCGTCAACGAAATTCAATACGGGACTCACCATGAAATCCAGCATCAGTCGCAGCCGCTTCGCGGCCATAGCAGTCTCCGCCGCCCTTGCCGCCGCTTCCTTTGTCGCACTGGGCCAGAACAAGGTCACGCTGCTCAATGTCTCCTATGATCCGACGCGCGAGCTTTATCAGGATTTCAATGCGGCCTTCGCCAGACAATGGAAGACGAGGACCGGTGAGGAGCTGACCGTGCGCCAATCGCACGGCGGATCGGGCTCGCAGGCCCGCGCGGTCATCGACGGTCTCGATGCCGATGTGGTCACCCTGGCACTTGCGTATGACGTGGATGCGCTGAATGTGCAGGGCAAGCTGATTCCGGCCGACTGGCAAAAGCGCCTGCCGCAGAATGCTTCGCCCTACACTTCGACCATTGTGTTTCTGGTGAGGAAGGGCAACCCCAAGGGCATCCGCGACTGGAATGACCTGATCAAGCCCGGCGTCGAAATCATCACGCCCAATCCCAAGACCTCGGGCGGGGCGCGTTGGAACTACCTGGCCGCCTGGGGCTATTCACTTCGCCAGTTGGGCGGCGGAGACGCTGCCGCCAAGGAATTCGTGAAGAAGGTCTATGCCAACGTCAAAGTGCTGGATTCGGGGGCGCGTGGATCAACCACGACATTCGTCGAGCGCGGCATCGGCGACGTGCTGCTCGCCTGGGAGAATGAGGCCTATCTCGCCCTCAAGGAACTCGGACCCGGCAAGCTGGACATTGTGACTCCTTCGCTTTCAATCCTCGCCGAGCCGCCGGTCAGCATCGTGGACAAGGTGGTCGACAGGAGGGGGACGCGGAAACAGGCCACGGCCTATCTGGAATACCTCTACTCGCCGGAAGGCCAGGAAATAGCCGGCAAGCATTACTACCGGCCGCGTGATCCCAGGATCGCCGCCAAGTACGTCAAGCAGTTCGCGCCGGTGAAGCTGTTCACCATCGACGAGATCTTCGGCGGCTGGACCAAGGCGCAGACCGCGCATTTTGCCGATGGCGGGGTGTTTGATCAAATATCGGTGAAATAAGGAAGCACTGAACAAGGGGGCCTACGCCGAATGGTACTTACTTAATCTTTTTCGGGTGTCCATGTTTGCGGACATGCTCTGTAATTGTGGCGCGTGGTTTGTCCATTGTCGGATAGTTTTTAGGTCGTCGCTTGATTGCT
>CAIUKQ010000410.1 GCA_903899705.1 uncultured beta proteobacterium | reverse complement strand
GTTGTTTCGCAACTCCAACTTAGCACGCATCGAGCCGGCCTTTTTACACGACACTTCAGGGGCTTATCCTTAAGTAAGTACCATTCGGCGTAGGCCCCTTGTTCCCTTTTAGTCAAGGTTCCCGGCTTATTCCGGCTTGATTCCCAACGTCCGGATGAGCTGCCCGGTGCGCTCCAGATCCGCCCTGAGCATGGCGCCGAATTGCTCGGTCTGCAGCCCGGACATGTTCAGGCCCTGGCGGGCATAGAACTCCCTGACTTCCGGGGCCTTGAAGGTGACCAGGACTGCATCGATAACCCTCTGTGTGACCGGCTTGGGCAGTCCGGCGGGACCGAACATGCCAACCCATCCGCCCACCTTGATCATGTCGGGATAGGTTTCGTACACGGTTGGAACATCGGGTGCGAGCGGATCCTTTTTGTCGGCCACCACGGCGAGCAGCCTCACCTTGCCGGCAGCCACGTGCGCCAGCAGGTTCTGCAGAGGGATGATCCCGAACTGTATGAGGCCCACCATCAGGTCCTGGGTAAACGGTCCGGTTCCCTTGTACGGCACGTGAACCATGTCGAGACCCGACACCATCTTGAAGGCTTCGGTTTCAAGGTGAAAACTCGAACCGATGCCCCCGCTGCCATAGGAAATCTTGCCCGGATTGCGCTTTCCGAAGTCCGCCAGTTCGCGAAGATTGTTCACCGGCAGCGAGGCGTGAATCGCAAGGGCGCGCGTCGCGCGGAAGAACTCGATCACGGGCGCAAAATCCTTCACCGGGTCAATCTTCGCTTCCTTGAGCAGCAGCACGCCGCTCACCATGGTGCTGGGCGCCAGATAGAGGAGCGAATAACCGTCGGGTGCCGAACGTGCGACCAGTTCGGCGCCGATCATTCCGTTGGCGCCGGGCCGGTTGTCGATAACCACCGGTTGCCCGAGGAGTTCGCCCAACTTGGGCGTCATCACCCGGATCGACGGGTCGAGCCCGCCCTGCGGATAGGGCACGATGATGCGGATGGGTTTCACCGGATAGGACTGCGCGGCCGCCACGGATGCTGCCAGTGCGCAAAGGACGGGCAGCACTGCCCGGATTGCTGTCATTCCCTGCATAGCCGATTCCAATAGGTGGCCGGCGCACCGGCGATGCGCAAGCTTAATGGAATCAATACATTCAGGTGAATTGCGTGCGCGTACCCGCGGGGCCGCTTTGCGGCCGGGAACGGCGCGCATGCTGCATGCGCCAGCGGTCGAATTCAATCGGCGCAAGCGCCGGACTGAAATAAAACCCCTGGCCCTGTTCACAGCCAAGCGCCGCAAGGTGTTCGCAGGCACGGGCCGACTCGACGCCTTCGGCGACCACGGTGATGGCCAGGCAGCGCCCGAGTTCGATCATGGACCGCACGATGGAATCATCGCGGTTGCCGCGTCTGAGGTCCTCGGTGAACAGGCGGTCGATCTTGATCTCCTGGACCGGAAAACTGCGCAGGTAGCGAAAGGAGGTGTAACCGGTTCCGAAATCATCAATGGCGATTCGAACGCCTTGCGAAGCGATCTCGCCCAGCAGTTCGGCGCCGAGATCGGGAGATTCCATGATGCCGGTCTCGGTCAACTCCAGCGTCAACAGGGTTGGATCCAGTCCGCGCTGCTCGAGCTCTGCGAGCACGCGACGGGGAAAATCGTCGTCCAGAAGAAGGCGCGCGGACACATTCACCGCCATGGGCAGTGCCTCTCCGATGGCCGCCCAGCTGGCAGCCTGATCCAGTGCCTTTCCAAGAATCGCGTACGTCAGCGGCCGGATGTCATCACAGCGCTCCGCCGCGGGAATGAAATCCGTGGGTGGCAGCAGGCCGAAATCCGGATGGCGCCAGCGCACCAGCGCTTCCACACCGGTCAGCGCGCCATCCGCCAGCCTGAGCTTGGGCTGGTAATAGAGCACCAGTTCCTCGTCGCTGGAGGCGGGGGCAAACATCGAATGCAGTTGCAGGCGCATGACACCTTCCGTTGAATAATTGCGCGTTCCGCCCGTCACCGGCGGGCCCAAAACACGTTGGGGCGCAATTGATTATCGACATCCCGGCAAAATTCATAAGTCCGAAAAGCCGGGAAAATCCGGTCCGACTTGCCCGCGGCGGCATAAACGTTTCTAATCGGCGTCGCACACGCTTTCTCGAGGAGAAAACTTCAATGAAACCAGCACTTTCCAGCTTTGTATCAAGCCTTCGCCACGCCGCGTGCGTTGGCCGCACCACGGGCCTTTTGCTACCGGGCATCGGTGCCTGCCTGCTGGTTCCACTGACTGCCATGGGACAGGCCTACCCGGTCAAGCCGATAAAGATCATCGTACCGTTCACCGCGGGATCCCTGCCCGACCTCGTGCCGCGCCTCGTTGGCGAAAAGGCCTCACCCGCGCTGGGTCAACCCATCGTCGTTGAAAACCGGATCGGCGCCGGCGGACGCATCGCCGCCGATGCGGTTGCGAAGGCCACACCCGATGGCTACACATTGTTGTTGGGTACCGCAACAACCCATCTGGTCGCGCCCTTTCTGGTCAAAACCATGCCCTATGACTCGTTCAAGGATTTCACCCCCATCATCAACGGTGTAAGTCCGGTGACGGGGTTTGTCACCAGCATGTCGCTGCCGGTGAATTCGGTGCGCGAGTTCATCGACTACGCGAAGAAAAATCCCGGCAAGATCGCCTATGGCAGCAACGGCATCGGCTCCTCCCATCACCTGCGCGGCGAGTTCCTCAAGATGGTGGCGGGTATCGACATGCTGCACGTCCCCTACCCGGGATCCAATGAAGTGGTGACCGCGGTCGTCACCGATGCGGTTCAACTGACCTTCTCCACGCCCGCATCGATCCAGCAGCATGTCACCGCGGGACGGGCGAAACTGCTCGCGGTGAGCATGCCCAAGCGCGTGCCCAGTATGGCCAACCTGCCGACAATGGATGAACTGATCCCCGGATTCTTCTCCACCATCGACTGGTTCGGATTCTTCGGTCCGGCTGGGCTGCCCGCCCCCATCGTCGCTCGCCTGAATACGGAGTTCGGCAAGGCGCTGAACCATCCGGACATCCGCAACAAATTCGAAGCCCAGTCGATACAGATCATCGGCGGCACGCCGGAGGAATTTGCGGCGGTAATGAAATCCGAATACGCGATTTATGCCAAGGTGGCGAAAGCAGCCGGCATCAAACCGGAATAAAATAACCCATTGTTTTTCAAAGATATTTAAAGGAACCCCTATGGACGCACGCGTCAAGGAATCCCATCTCGACCCGGTCACGCTGGAGGTGATCCGCAATGCGCTGCCGGCGATCTCCAACGAGATGGCCGTCGATTTGCAACGCACCTCCTACAACATGATCATCTACGAAGTGCGCGACTTCTGTACCGCGCTGGTCCTGCCCAATGGCGACCTGGTGTCGCAGAACGTCGGAGGGGTGTCCCACTTCATTGCGGACCTCGGCGTCATGATTACGGACGCCATGCAGCGCTACGAGAAGGAAGGCTTCAAGCCCGGTGATGTTCTGATCAGCAATCACCAGCGCGTGGCCGGACAACATTTGAACAACGTGTGCATTCACATGCCCTACTTCTACAAGGGCGAGCTGCTGATGTTCGCCATCGTGCGCGCGCACTGGATCGACGTGGGCGGCACCAGCACCGGCTTCGGCGCGGGGCTCACCGTGGCCGATCCCTGGCTCGAAGGTCTGCAACTCGACCAGCTGAAAATCTATCGTGGCGGCGAGGTGGACGAGACCCTGTACCGCGTCATCAGCGACAACATCCGTTATCCCGAGTCATCCCTTGGCGACATGAAGTCGCAGATGGCGGCCTGCCGCCTCGCGCTGCGGCGCCTGGATGAGCTGTTCGACAAGTACAGCCGTGACACGGTGCTGGGCGCGATCCAGAAGATCTTCGATGAGACCGAACTCAAGTGCCGCAATGTCGTGTCCACCTTCCCCGACGGCGTCTACGAAGCCGAGTCGGTGCTCGATGATGACGGCGTCCTGACGGGCGAGCCGGTGCGCTTCCATGCCAAGGTCACCGTCAAG
>CAIUKQ010000409.1 GCA_903899705.1 uncultured beta proteobacterium | reverse complement strand
TGAATACCCACCCAGACCAGATAAATGCCCCCGGCGATGCGAATAGCGCCGAACGCCGAAGGCGAGGCACGCAACACGGCCGCTATGCCCAGTACCGCAAGCGCTGTATGAAACAGGCATCCCGTGGCGAATCCCAGTGCCGCCGCAATTCCACCGGATCGCCCCTGGCTGATGCCCCGTGCCAGAACCTGAAGATTGTCCGGCCCGGGCGCGATCGTCAACGCGGCTGAAGTTGCAACGAATAGCGCGATATCGGCCATCTCGCGGTCAGCAGCGCTTGTTCAACGCAAGTCCATCATTGCACGGGCGTGCATTGCAGATCAGCACCAATGGTCAGCGGGCCCGTGTAGTTCTGCTTCAGTTCTGCTATCGCCGCATCGAGGTCGAATGCGCCGATATGGCTGAGCACCAACCGCCCGACTCCCGCCTCCTGCGCGATGCGCCCGACCACCGACGGTGCGGCGTGGATTGGATTCCTGGCGCCGGCGCCAATCGCCAGGTGCATCACCAGCACATTGGCACCCTTCGCAAACTCAATAAACTTCGGATGGGTGCCGTTCTGGTCCGTGCTGAAGACCACCGACACGCCTCGCGTCTGCACGCGAAATGCGAGCGCCGGTATCGGACCATGCGGAATGCCCATTGCAGTTACAACAAGTCCGTCTCGGTCGAATACGGTGGAAGGCTCAGTCTTTGATGTGTCCACCGTGCTGACTTCCAGCCGGACACCTCCCCCGGCTCCGGCAACCGGAGGGCCGCCCAGTGTCGTGCCGAGCACCTGGAAGGCGCCGGTCTTGGAATCGAACAGGCGTTCGAGGAACGTCTGGAACGCCGGCACATCGTTCGTCCCCGTCGGGCCGACGATCGGCAAAGCATCCTTTCGATTCTGGTTGCTCAGCCACAGGAAAGCCGGCAGATCGGAAATGTGATCGGGATGCAGGTGACTGACGGCCATCAGGGACAAATCACTTTGCTTCGCCTGCGACTGGCCAAAGCGAAGAAATGCACCGCCGCCCATGTCGATGAGCATCTTCGCCTGCGAACCCACCCACAGCAGATAACTGCTCGAAGCCCGCGTCGGATTGATGGCGGGCCCGCCGGACCCAAGGATCTGGACGGTCACCGGATTGCCCGAACAACTCTGCCCCAATGCAATTGAGGGAGTGGACAAAAGCGCCGATAAAGCGACTACTGCCAATCGATTCATTAGACCCTTTCTCACCGCCATTGATGGTGCCCAACATGATGAAAACATGGCGAACTCAACCATTACGCCCCATTTCCGTGCACTCCGCCAGCAAAACCGGCAAATCGTTGACCTGCATTACGGCCTCGTGGATACTTCGCGCCTCGGCAGGGTAAAATTCCCGTCACTTGGCGGTCACGGATCGCGACGTATCCGGCTCGCTGCAAATTGTTTCGGCACAAGCGATTTGCAAGGAGAATCAATCAATTATTCGATAGTCCGGTTGGCAACAATGAATTTGACGTGCCGATAAAATGCAGCCGGTTTGGCAGGACCCAAGGACCGGCCCGAAATTAAAAAAGCAGGATTGTATGAAACAACTGTCCGACTATTTGCTGGTCACGGGAAGCACGGGATTTCTGGGCGGAGCGGTAATCGCGGAGTTGATCGGGCAGTCCCGCTGGAACAAGGTCCTGCTCCTCGTTCGCGCCCCCGATGCCACGGCCGGTCGCAAGCGCGTGGTGGAATCCCTTCGAAAATTCAGCGTCCCCCAGGAACTCTGCGACCGGGTGCACGCCGACCAAATCATCTGCGGCGATTTATGCAGTGTTCCCGAATTCTCAAATGACGAACGCCTTGCACATGTCACCGAGGTCATCAACTGCGCCGCCCTTGCCGGATTCGGAAAACCCAAGACTTTGTGGCCGACCAACGTCGACGGAACACTGGCCTTTGCCCGCCTTCTCCACGATGTCGCGCCGTTGCGGCGCTTCCTGCATGTGGGCACGGCGATGGCCTGCGGATTCCCTGCTCCGCAGGTGGTCAGCGAGGAGTTCCAGCCTGCACTCGACGCCACCCACCTCGTGACCTACACCGAATCCAAAATCGAATGCGAACGCCGCCTGCGTTCGGACCTTCCCGGCCTCCCGCTGGTGGTTGCGCGTGCCTCGATCATCGTTGGCGACACACGCTTCGGATGCCAGCCGTCGCCCAGCATATTCTGGGTATTCAGCATGGCAAGGGCCCTCGGTGAGTTCACCTGTGAACTCACCGACCACGTCGATGTGGTTCCGGCCGATTACTGCGCACGGGCACTGCTGCACCTGCTGGACAAATCCGACCTGTCGCACGACCTGTACCATGTCTCGGCAGGACCGGAATACAGCGCCAGCTTCGGCGAAATCGACGCAGCAATCGCCGCTGGCCTTGGCGAAGCCCCGACCCGCGACTATCGGCAGGTGGATTACGAAACCATTGCAGATCGCCATGGCGAATTCCAGGCGCTGCTCGGCCCCTGCATCGTGTCGGTGATGCTGCGCGCCATCGAGTTGTACGGCCAGTACGCCGCACTGGACATGAGTTTTGACAACCGTCGCCTGCTGGACGAGGGCATGGCGCCGCCGCCGAGGTTTACCGATTACGCCGGCCTGTGCGCAAGGACCGCGCTCGGTTCAAGCATTGCAGAGCAGATGCAATATGACTTCAAGGGCATCAGCACGCGCGCGGCGCAGGCCCTGGCCGCTCTGACGCGGTCTGACGTCAAAGTGGCCGCGTAGGGCCATGACCGATCTGTCCACGCAGCGGGAATCCACGCTGACCACGGTCCAGCGCGTGATGGCCGGGGAACTGGACCTCGCCATTCCGGAGCTTCAGCCGGATCGCCCGTTGCAGGAACTGGGTGTCGATTCGCTGGGCATCATCGAAGTCATGTTCAAGCTCGAAGATGAATTCGACATCCGCATGGGCGACGAGCGCGTGCCCATCGGCACGGTCCGGGAAATCGCGGACATCGTCGATCGCCTGATCCTCGCGCGGGACGCCACCAAACCATAGGACAGAAGATGACGCGCCGAATCGCCGTCACCGGCATGGGCGTGGTCAGCCCCACGGGCATGGGCATTGGGCGTTTTCTCGATGCGCTGTTCGCCGCGCGTTCCGGCATCCGGCGCATTACCGCGCCGTTCGGCGGCCAGCTGCAAGTCAGGGTCGCGGGCGAAGTGGATATGGATGCCGCGTCCCAGTTTCCAAAAACAAAACTTGCCCTGCTTGACCGGTGCAGCCAGTTCGCCCTGCTTGCGGCCCGCGAGGCCATGGCGGATTCGGGTCTCGCACTGGATGAGCAAGAGCGCGGGCGCACCGGCATTTTCGTAGGCACCAGCATGGGCGGGGCACAGACGCTGGAATCGGGTTATTCCGACCTGTACCGCGATGGCAGGGACCGTTTGCCTCCCTATACGGTATTGCGCAGCATGCACAATGCGCCCGCCGCGCACCTCTCCATCGAATTCGGCCTGACCGGCACATCCAATACTTACGCCACCGCCTGCTCTTCGTCGGCGGTCGCCATTGGCGAGGCCATGCGTGCCATACGGCATGGCTATGCCGATTTCGCGCTGGCTGGCGGGACGGAATCGATGATCACCTATGGAACGCTGCGTGCCTGGGAAGCCCTGCACGCGCTCGCGCACGAGGATGCAGCCGATCCTTCGGCCTCGTGCCGGCCGTTTTCGCGGGACCGCGACGGACTGGTACTGGGGGAAGGCGCGGGCATGCTGGTTCTCGAAGACCTGGAACATGCCAGGGCGCGCGGCGCGCACATCCATGCGGAGATCGCAGGCTATGGCGCCGCGAGCGACGCCTCGCATATCTCCAAACCCCACAGCTCCGGCCAGGTGAAGGCAATGCGCGAAGCGCTCGCCGACGCGGGCATGAATGCCGATGACATCGATTACATCAATGCGCACGGCACGGCAACCCTGGCAGGCGACGCGGTGGAAACCGCGGCCATCCGCGAGGCATTCGGCACCCATGCAGGAAGGCTCGCGGCAAGCTCCACAAAATCCATGCACGGACACCTGATGGGGGCCGCCGGTGCCGTGGAGTTCATTGCGTCCGTGCTGGCCATCGACCACCGGTTTCTGCCCCCCACCGCCAATCTGAGAATCCCGGACCCCGAGTGCGACCTCGACTTCGTCGCGAACGTGGCCCGTCACGATGTTCGCGTACGGGCCGCCATGTCCAATTCCTTTGGGTTTGGCGGCGGCAACGCCGTGCTCATTGCAAAACAACCGGCGACCTGAATCAACCGGATAAAGAAGAACGCCGGATCACCTTTGAGGATTGTGACTTTATGAGCGCCGCAAAAAACGTGCTTTTCATCATGGCCGACCAGCTGCGGGCCGATTACCTCTCCTGCTACGGCCAGCGCCGGCTCGCCACACCCAACATCGATCGAATTGCCTCGATGGGCGTGCGCTACACGCGTGCCTACACCAGTTCGCCGGTATGCGGGCCCGCGCGCATGTCGCTCTACACCGGACGCAACGCATTCAGCCATGGCGCCACGTGGAATTTCATTCCCCTGGACATCGGCACCTGGACGCTGGGCGACTACCTGCGACCCCATGGCGTGCGCGTCGCCCTCGCCGGCAAGACGCACATGCGCGCCGATGCCCAAGGCATGGCGCGCATGGGCCTTGATCCGAAGAGCAGCCTGGGCGTGCTCGCCTCCGAGTGCGGGTTTGAACCCTTCGAGCGCGACGACGGCGAACACCCCAACCAGAACTTCAATCCGGACCTCGCCTACAACCGCTGGCTGCGAAGCAAAGGATACGAAAGCGCCAATCCCTGGAATGATTTTGCCAATTCCGGAATGGCGAAGGACGGCACGGTGCTCTCGGGCTGGGCGCTGCGCAATGCGGGTCACGCTGCCCGTGTCGCCGAAGAACATTCGGAAACACCCTACATGACCGACCGCGCCATCGATTTCATGCGCGAAACCGGTGACACACCCTGGGTGCTGCATCTGTCCTATATCAAACCCCACTGGCCCTACATCGCGCCGCGCCCCTATGCCGGCATGTTCGGCCGCGAGGACGTCATGCCTGCCGTGCGGCATGCACGCGAGCGCGCAGGACACCCGGTCTATGCCGCCTTCCAGAACATGCAGATCGGCCAGACCTTTTCGCGAGACGAAACGCGTGAAACGGTGATCCCGACCTACATGGGACTGGTGAAGCAGATTGATGACCATCTGGGCCGCGTCCTTGCCTACCTCGAGTCATCCGGCCGCATGAAGGACACGCTGATCATATTCACCAGCGACCACGGCGACTACCTGGGCGACCACTGGATGGGCGAAAAGGAACTCTTCCACGAACCCAGTGCCCGCGTACCGCTAATCGTCCATGACCCCGATCCCCGCGCCAATGCTACGCGCGGCACCACCGACGATCGCCTTGCCGAAGGCATCGACATCCTGCCGACCATCCTCGATTACATGGGTGTGCCCGTGCCCACGCATCGTGTGGAAGGACGGTCGCTGCTCCCGGGCATCCGATCCGAACCAGGTTCACAGTCGTGGCGGGAAGCCGCATTCAGCGAAATCGACTACGCCCTGTACAAGGCGCGACAGACGCTGGGCGTGGCCCCGGAAAAAGCCCGCGCCTACATG
>CAIUKQ010000408.1 GCA_903899705.1 uncultured beta proteobacterium | reverse complement strand
GGTGGCACTGGTGGGCCTGTCGGGTGCTTTTGCCGTGGCGGCGGGTGCGTCCCTGCTCGTTGCGGCTCTGCTGTGGATGACTTGCCGGGGGTTCGACCGGCACGCGGTTGCCGTGTAGGACGATGCAATACATCGGCTGGAAAAAACGCAATATTTCTCCTGGTCGCGGTCTTGCTAATGTCGCGGTTCCAGCGCGCTCGACTGGGTGCGGTGCCGGGTTATCTCGCGGCCGGCATGCTGATCGGGCCCTACGGCCGGGCCTGGCCGGCGAAACGGACGCGACCATGGAGATCGCGGAATTCGGCGTGGTCCTGCTCTTGGCGGACATAAAGCCGTTCAAGGGATTCCTGATGGGCCCGATTGCCCCTGAAATGGCTGATGCGCGCGTGAATCCGCCTGCGAAAGGCCGTGAATCGCCCGATAGCTGAGATGGCAGCCGTTACAATGGGGGCATGAAGTCAGTCGTCATTCTTATTTCCGGCCGGGGCAGCAACATGCAGGTCATCGCCGAGGCGGGACTTCCCGTGCGCGTGGCGGCGGTGATCAGCAATCGCGCCGATGCGGCAGGGCTCGAGTGGGCCGCAAAACGCGGCATCGCCACGCAGATGGTTGACCATCGCGGCTTTGCAGGTCGCGATGCCTTCGATGCGGCGCTTGCCGACGCCATCGAAGCGCATCGGCCGGACCTCGTGGTGCTCGCCGGTTTCATGCGGATCCTCGGCGAGGCGTTTGTCACCCGCTTTGCAGGCCGCATGCTGAACATCCATCCCTCGCTCCTGCCGAGTTTTCCGGGCCTTCATACGCATCGGCGAGCGATCGAGGAGGGCGTCAAGGTGCACGGCACCACGGTGCATTTCGTGACGCCCGCGCTGGATCACGGGCCCATCGTCATCCAGGCGGCCGTGCCGGTGCTTCCCGACGATGACGAAGACTCACTGGCCGAGCGCGTGCTCGAGGCCGAGCATCGAATCTACCCGCAGGCCGTTCGCTGGTTTGCAGAAGACAGACTGGTCATCCGCGATGGCGTGGTTCGCGTTAATGGCAGTGATGCGCGCGATTGCGCGCAACTGCTGATGGTCCAGCCATGAACCTTTCCGTGTCAGATGCTGTCAATGACTGCAACGCCGGGTCCGCGTCGGATGCCGGCAACGGCCGGTTCCCGAACCGGCGTCCGGGCCGCGCGTCCAAGGTCTGCATTCTCGCCCTGGCCTTGGTCCTTGCCGGCCTTGCAAATGCGATACCGCCGCCGAAAATGGAGATTCAATACGAACTGAGCCGCAATGGCACCGTGATGGTGGAGGTCACCGAATCGCTGGTTCAGGATGGCAAGACCTATCGCATCGAATCCAATGCGCGCGGCAAGGGCCTGTTTGCGTTGTCCAATCGCGGCAACCTGAAGCGCGAGAGCACCGGAACCATTGAGGCCGGTGTGCTTCACCCTGTGGAATTTCGCGATCAGCGCGGCGACCGGAAGCCGGACATCGCCCGCTTCAACTGGGCAAAGAACGAGGTGGTCAGTGAGCATGACGGCAAAAGCGAAACGAGCCCGATCAAGGGCGCGATGCTCGACCGCCTTTCGTTGCTGTGGAGTTTTGCTTTCGTGCCGCCCAAGGGCAAGGAATTTGTCATGGACGTCGCCGACGGGCGCGGAGTGGACCGGTTCCGTTATCTGATAGCAGGACCCGAGAAGCTCAAAACCCCGGCGGGAGAGCTTGACGCCGTGAAGCTGGTGAAGCAGCGGGAGCCCGGGGACGACCGCGGCACGGAAGTGTGGCTCTCTGTGGCGCACAGCTACGCACCGGTGCGCATTCTAGTGGTCGAGAAGGATGGCACGCGTCTGGATCAGGTGGTATCGCAGTTGTTTTTAAAATGAACGGCTTTGCAATGAGCAGCATTGCCATGGACGATTTCGCAACGAGACTGACTGGATGAAAAGCACCGGATGAGATTCACCGAAGAAAACTTCGACGCGACCTGCGAGGCTTGCGCCGAGGTCTTGCGGCTCGCGCACCCTGCCGACGGCGTGCTCTCCGGATTCTTCCGCCAGCGGCCGCAACTGGGCAGGCAGGATAGAGCCCTGATTGCGGAAACCGTTTATGCCGTCCTTCGACGCAAGCGCTTGCTTGAATTCGTGCTGGGAGGCAGCCCGGTGCGGCAACTGGTGCTGGCGGCATGGTCGGTGCTGCTGGGTGCCAACCTGCGCGAGCTTGAAGCTATTGCGCGGCGCGGCGAAATGGATAAGATCACCGACGTCAAACGCCTGGCGCATGGCGAGCTGCCGCTGGCTGTGGCCTGCGACATGCCCGACTGGCTGGTCGAAAAGCTGATGGCAGAGCTTGGAGAAACGGAGTTGCGCGCCCTGGCCCAGGGTCTCCTGCAGAACGCGCCGCTCGACCTGCGAGTCAACATCGTCAAAACCTCGCGCGAGGAAGCGCGCGCAAGGCTCTCGGCCGACGGCGTCACCGTGACCGACACGCCTTATTCGCCCTATGGGCTGCGTGTGGTGGGAAAGCCCCCGATCAACCGCCATCCGCTGTTTGTCACCGGCGCGGTGGAAGTGCAGGACGAAGGCAGCCAATTGCTTTGCATGCTTCTGGGTGTTCGACGCGGCCAGATGGTCGCCGATTTCTGCGCCGGCGCCGGCGGCAAGACACTGGCGCTGGGCATGCTGATGCGCTCGACCGGCCGTCTCAATGCCTATGATGTATCCGAAAAGCGACTCTTGAAAATGAAGCCGCGCCTTGCGCGCTCGGGCCTCTCGAACGTGCATCCGCGCCGCATCGATGATGAGAAGGACATCCGGCTGCAAAGGCTCGCCGGCAAACTCGATCGCGTGCTGGTGGATGCGCCCTGCAGCGGACTGGGTACGCTGCGGCGCAATCCCGACCTCAAATGGCGCCAGACCCCCGAATCTGTTGCGCAAATGCAGATCAAACAGATATCGATACTTGCGGCGGCCTCGAAGCTGGTGCGACCGGGAGGGCGGTTGGTGTATGCCACCTGCAGCCTGTTGAACGAAGAGAACCGCGCGGTGGTGGACGCGTTTCGCGCCGATCACCCGCAGTTCACTTTGAAGCCGGCAGGGGATGTGTTGCGCGAGGAGCGAGTGGCGCTTGCCATGGATGACTACCTGGAATTGCGGCCCCACCTTCACGGCACCGACGGATTTTTTGCCGCGATATTCGACCGCCAGGCGTAATTTGAAGGGCGTCGGAGACGAAAATCCGCGGGCCGAGATTGCGTCGCTGCGGTGCCGCCAACGATATCCATTTTGTATATAACATTCAATTGGTTATCTGCGGGCGGTGAGAGCTGAAAGATTGCTTGCGCGACCCCAGATTTAACGTAGAATCGCGCGTCAAACGATAACAGGGAGCCCTTCCCAGATGCTGTTTTCCGGTTACCTAGATCTCTCCTTCTGGCAAATTGTCGCGGTCACGCTGGTTCTGACCCACATCACCATCGCCGGTGTCACTATCTTCCTTCACCGCTGCCAGGCGCATCGCGCGCTTGACCTGCATCCCATGGCCAGCCACTTCTTCCGGCTCTGGCTCTGGCTGACGACCGGCATGGTGACCAAGGAATGGGCGGCGATCCATCGCAAGCATCACGCCAAGTGCGAGACAGTTGACGATCCGCACAGCCCGCAGATTCTCGGCCTCAACAAGGTGCTCTGGCTGGGCGTGTTTCTGTACGTCAAGGAATCGTTCAATCCCGAAACCATCGAGCGCTACGGCCATGGCACACCCGATGACTGGATCGAGCGCAACCTTTATTCGAGCCACAGTATTCTGGGATTGTTCCTGATGGGTGCGATCAACATCTTCCTGTTCGGGCTGGTCACGGGACTGGTCGTTCTCGCCGTACAGATCATGTGGATTCCCTTCTGGGCGGCCGGCGTCATCAACGGCATCGGACACTTCTGGGGTTATCGCAGCTGGCAGACGAGCGAGGCCAGCACCAATATCTTCCCCTGGGGCATCTGGATCGGCGGCGAGGAACTGCATAACAACCACCATGCGTTTGCCACTTCGGCGAAGCTCTCCAGCAAGTGGTATGAGTTCGACATCGGCTGGATGTATATCTGCATCCTCGAGATGCTGGGCCTCGCGACCGTGAAAAAGGTTGCACCCAAGCCCAAATTCACCGATGCCAAGCCGGTCGACCTGGACACCCTGCAGGCGGTGATAGCAAACCGCTATGACGTGCTTGCCAAGTACGCCAAGTCGCTCAAGGCGACCTATCACGACGAATTGGCGAAGTTGAAGGGCAGGCAGGAAGTGGCCATGATCAAGGGCATCAAGCACTCCCTGAACCGCGACGAGCAGAAGCTTGCTGATACGGAACGCGCTCGCCTTGCCCTGGCCTTGGACAAGCACCAGGCCCTGCAGACCGCCTACAACATGCGCAGTGAGTTGAAGTCGCTGTGGGACCGTTCACACGCCTCCAGCGAGCAGTTGCTGAAGCAGTTGCAGGACTGGTGCCACCGCGCGGAGGCAAGCGGCATACGCCCTCTGCAGGAGTTTTCCTTCCGCCTGCGCTGCTACGCCTGACCAGGCGTAGGGCAATGAAAAAGGGCCGCATTGCGGCCCTTTTCTTTTGGTACTTTGGCGCTCTAGTTCCGGCACATTGAATGGCTCGCAGTGACCGTTCCCCTGTGCGGAAGTCAACCGGCCGCGTAAGCGGCCCGGTCTGACGCTTACTTGATCTTGCCTTCCTTGTAGATCACATGCTTCCTTGCCTTGGGATCGTACTTCTTCATTTCGATCTTGTCGGGTTTGGTGCGCTTGTTCTTGGTGGTCGTGTAGAAATGACCGGTTCCGGCGGTGGATTCGAGTTTGATCTTTTCACGCATTTAAATTCTCCGGGGTTCCCGCTGAATTGGGGGCATACGAAGGGGCGCAGGCCCGCTTGTTCTCTGCCTATTTCCTAAATCTTCTGGCCAGCGGCGCGCAACTCGGCGAGCACCACTTCGATGCCCTTTTTGTCGATGGTACGCAGCGCATTCGCGGTGATGCGAAGGCTGATCCAGCGTTTTTGGTCCTCCAACCAGAACCTGCGGTAGTGCAGATTGGGCAGGAAGCGGCGCTTGGTCTTGTTGTTTGCGTGGGAAACATTGTGCCCGTACTGCGGCTTCTTCCCGGTGACTTGACATACTCGAGCCATGATGGGCTCCGTTCAGAGAAAGGAGCAGGATTATAGGGGCTTTGCCCCCAATTTTCAATAAATATTCCCCGGGCTTGGAGGGGCGCGAGCGGCAGTGGCAGGTTTGACCGGTATTGATTGTAAGATTCGGTGCGGCGGCATTTGCAGCCCCGACAGCAACCCTGAGGACGTGACATGGCACACATCGTTGAAGACGGAACCGCGCGTGCATTTGAAGAATACAAGCGGCAGGACGCCCCGGTCAGGCGCGAAGCGCTCAAGACGCTGCCGGTGATTGATATCGGCCCGTTTGTCCGCGAAAGCAGCCTGCAGGAACGCCAGCGAGTGGCGCGCGAATTGCGTGAAATCTGCATCAACCTGGGTTTCTTCTATATCACCGGGCATGGCATTGAGGAGTCCGAACTGGATGCGGTGATTGACTGGGGACACCGTTTCTTCGGGTTGTCGACCGAAGAAAAAATGAAGATGCACCAGTCAAAGAGCCCCGGCAAACAGGGCTATGTCGCCACGGGTGGTGTCGACCCTTACGGCAAATCGGTGGTGGAGCCGGACATCAAGGAGCGCTTTTCCATGAGCCGCGAGCGCATTCCCGGCGAGCCGCCTGGCGCCAGCTTCAACACGGGCGAGGCGGTCTGGCCCGCTCCGGAGGTGCTTCCCGGATTTGAGGTGGCGATGAAGTCGCACATGGCCAGGCGCTGCGACGTCGCACGCCGTCTTGTGCGCGCGATCGCCATGAGCCTAGATCTGCCGGAGGGTTATTTCGACGAGATGTACCGCTACATGGGCGGCACGCTGATGTACAACTATTACCCGCCCTCGGGTTCGGTGCCGATGAAGGCGACGCAGTGGAATTTCTCGCCGCACACCGACTATGGCGTAGCGACGCTTCTGCTGCAGGATTCACTGGGCGGGCTTGAGGCGCGCAATGCCGACGAGGAGTGGATTGCGGTGCCGCCGCTGCCGGGGACTTTCGTTGTCAACATCGGCGACACCCTGCAGATGTGGACCAACGACCTCTACGTTTCCACCCTGCATCGCGTGGTGAATTCGAGCAGCAAGGCGCGCATTTCCCAGCCGCTGTTCACCTATCCGCACGGAAAGACGCTGATCGAATGCCTTCCAACCTGCCACAGCGCGGGCAATCCGCCCAGGTACGAGCCGATCATTTGCGAGGCCTACAACCAGGCCCTGGTGGATCAGGCGGCGCGGACGGGGCGGCCGGGGTTGTCCAAACAGACCGCTTCACGCTTCAAAAGCTGAGAGCCGGTCCGGTTACAGCAGTCCGCGCTCCGCGAAGGAAAGCGTGCGCCCACCCGCCACGATGAAGTGGTCAAGCACCTGCACGTCCACCATTGCGAGTGCGGATTTCAATGTGCGTGTCAGGAGTTCGTCCGCGTGGCTGGGTTCGGCCACGCCCGATGGATGATTGTGAGCAAAAGTCATTTCTCTTTGCGCTTGATCCGATTGGATGTTTATAAACCACTATTATTAAAGGATAAATATTCCATAGCAGTCTTTTATGTTCCATTATGTTCCAAGCAATATGAGGGTACTATTGAGGGT
>CAIUKQ010000407.1 GCA_903899705.1 uncultured beta proteobacterium | reverse complement strand
GTGGCGACGGGAACCCCTCTCGGCATCTGCACGATCGACAGCAGCGAATCCATACCCTGCAGGTGCCGCGAGGCAACCGGCACCCCCAGCACCGGCACGATGGTCATCGCGGCCAGCATGCCGGGCAGGTGGGCCGCGCCGCCCGCGCCGGCGATGATGCAGGCAATGCCGCGCACCTCAGCGCTTTCGGCGTACTCGCAGAGCAGGCGCGGCGTGCGATGCGCCGACACGACGCGGGACTCGAACGGCACGCCAAATTCACGCAGCACCTCTGCCGCATGCCGCATGGTCTCCCAGTCGCTGTCGCTGCCCATTACGATTCCGATCGTCACACCGCCTGCGACCGCGTTCCGTGATGGCTGCGCCGCGCCGCGACCGGCCGTGGAGGTAGTCCGCTGAGGTTTCACGCCGCGAGCCATGTTGCTGCTCCTAAATAGAGGGGAATGCCAATGACAACGTTAAACGGGAAAGTGATGCCCAGGGACAGCGTCAGATACAGCGACGGATTGGCCTCGGGCACCGCAAGCCGGATCGCCGGCGGAACCGCAATATACGAAGCGCTCGCCGCCAAAACCGCCACCAGCGTGGAACCGCCGGGCCCGAACCCAAGCATGCCGTGCCCGATGCCAAGGCCGATCGCCCCGCCGACCAGTGGCATGACGACGCCAAAGGCCGCCAGTCGCCACCCCACGCGCCAGAAGTCTTCCAGCCGCTTGGCCGCGTCCATGCCCAGTTCAAGCAGAAACAAACACAGCGCGCCCATGAAGATCGTCTGGTAGAAGGGCATGATGGTGGCGAGGCTCTTCTCCGACACCAACGCGCCGATCGCCATGGTGCCGAACAGCAATACGACGCTGCCGTGGGTCATGGCCTTCGCGAACGCAGTGCCGATGTTGCCATGGCCGCCCGTGGCGCCGGCCTTGCGGCGTGCGCGCTGAGCGAGCACCAGCCCGATAATGATGGCTGGCGCCTCCATCACCGCGAGCATGATGACCGGATAGCTCTCGAAGGCGATGTCCCGCGATTGCATGTAGGCGACGGCGGTGAGGAAGGTGCCGGCGCTGACCGAGCCGTAGTGCGCGGCAATCGCCGCGGCGTTCAGGCCGTCGATTCGAAGCACGGAGGTCAGCGCAAGGTAGGCGATGAGCGGCAATCCGACGCCCATGGCCAGCGCCGCCAGGACCGACTGCAAAGCGGTGGCGAACTCGGCGTGCACCAGTTCCGCGCCGCCATGCAGGCCAATGCCGATCATGAGGTAGATCGACAGCGCGCGGGAAAGGTCTGCCGGAAACTTCAGGTCCGAGCGGCAGCCCTGGGCGGTGGCGCCGAGCGCGAAGAACAACAACGGCGGAACGAGCAGTCCCGTGAGAATCATGATGCGTCCTTGCCAGGTTCCAATGGACGCTCATGCTAGAGGAGCCTATTGATAGAGTAAAATTGTATTAAGTGACTATTATCATTTATTAATATAAATACATTATGAATAGCCTTCTCATCAGGCGGCTCACACTGCGGCAGCTAAAGGTGTTCGAAACCGTCGCCCGGTTGTCCGGTTTCAGTCGCGCCGCAAAGGAACTTCACCTCGCGCAGCCGACAGTGTCGCTGCAAGTCAGGCAACTGAGCAACGCCATCGGCGTGCCGCTGTACGAACAAATCGGCAAGAAAATCCACATCACCGAGGCGGGGTCGCTGGTGCGTGCCGCGGCCGAAAACGTGACCGGTGCATTTGAGCGACTGGAGATGCAACTCGCCGAACTCAAGGGACTGAAGGCCGGGCGATTGAAGGTGGCGGTGGTCACGACGGCGAAGTACTTCATTCCGCGACTGCTGGGGCCTTTCACGCGCCACTACCCGGACATCGACATTGCCATGGATGTCGGCAACCGCAGCGAGATTGTGGCGCGCCTGTCTCGCAACGAAGATGACCTGTACATCATGGGCGTGCCGCCGGCGGGCATGGACATCGTGCGGCACTCCTTCGTGGAAAACCCCATTGTCGCCATCGCGCCGCGCGGGCACCCCCTGGCGGGGAGCCGGCACGTATCCCTCGCGCGGCTTGCGCAGGAACCTTTTTTGCTGCGCGAGCAGGGATCGGGCACGCGCATGGCGGCCGAACATTTTCTCAAGTCGCATGGTGTGAAACTCAAGGTCCGCATGGAACTCGGCAGCAATGAGGCCATCAAGCAGGCCGTGGCCGGCGGCCTTGGTCTGTCGCTGCTGTCGCTGCATGCGTTGAAAAGCGAACTGGCACGCAAGGAGCTGGTGCTGCTCGATATCGAAGGGCTGCCGATTTGCCGCTCCTGGTATATCGTGCACCGCAAGGGCAAGGAACTGTCGATCGTCGCACGGACCTTCTTTGACTACCTGAAGGAAGAAGGCGTCAGGCTGGAACGCGAATTACAGGCGGCGCAATCCGCTACCGCCTCCCCGCAGAAGCGGGGACAACGGGCCGCCAGGGCTGGTCATCAAAAACAGTCCCGCTAGGCGGTTCGGTCGAAAAAAAGGCAACCCTGCTACAAATTTTCCGCATACAAACGATTGGCAG
>CAIUKQ010000406.1 GCA_903899705.1 uncultured beta proteobacterium | reverse complement strand
GGCGCTCATGGACCCTACCGGGTGCATATTATTATTTTGCTCCAGGATGCGGGAGTGGTTACTGGGGTCTGATAAGTGTAGGAAAGCAAGAAGTGTGTTCAGCGTAAAAAAGTATTAAATATATTAAGTATGTGAAATAGAGAAATGTATTGCAAATGGGGTACGGTTCCGGCAGATTCCTGTCTGCAGATGAATTCATTCTGTCTGGATGTGGAGTTTCCTAGGGGCGAAGTTTCCGAGTTTGTATTCAAAATACTTGAGGAGGCGGCATGAAAAAGGAGCTGGGTAAGAAGGACGTTGCCACACGGCGAAAATTCATTACCGGGGCGGCGGTTGTTGCAGCCGGTGCCTCTACGCTGGGATTTCCGACCATCGTGAAGGCGCAAGGACCGATATCAATGCGGTGGCAAAGCACCTGGCCGGCGAAGGATATTTTTCACGAATACGCCAACGACTTCGCCAAGAAGATCAATGACATGACCGGCGGCGACCTGCGCATTGAAGTGCTGCCCGCCGGTGCCGTGGTTCCCGCGTTTGGATTGCTCGATGCGGTCACCAAGGGCACGCTGGATGGCGGCCACGGCGTGGTGGTCTACCATTATGGCAAACAGGCGGCTCTTGCCCTCTGGGGTTCGGGACCGGCATTCGGGATGGATGCGCAACAGATGCTTTCCTGGCACAAATATGGCGGCGGAAAGGAGCTTCTGGCCAAGCTCTATGCCTCTGTGGGCGCCAACGTGGTCTCATTCCCCTACGGACCGATGTGGACGCAGCCGCTGGGCTGGTTCAAAAAGCCTATTCGCGCTGCGGCAGACCTGAAAGGGCTCAAATACCGCACGGTCGGCCTGTCGGTGGACGTATTCACCGCAATGGGTGCGGCAGTGAATGCGTTGCCGGGTGGGGAAATCGTGCCTGCCATGGATCGCGGGCTGCTGGATGCCGCTGAATTCAACAACATGAGTTCGGACCGGGTACTGGGCTTTCCCGACGTGTCCAAGGTTTGCATGCTTCAGAGCTATCACCAGAATGCGGAACAGTTCGAAATCCTGTTCAACAAAACCAGGTATGACGCCCTGCCGGCGCGCATGAAGGCGATCATCGAGAACGGCGTGGAGGCTGCATCGCAGGATGTGGTGTGGAAATCCATTGACCGCTATTCGAAGGATTACATCGAGATGCGCACCAAGGACAAGGTCAATTTCTACAAGACCCCGGCGTCCATATTGCAGGCCCAGTTGAACGCTTACGACGGCGTGGCCTCCAAGAAGGCGGCGGAAAATCCGCTCTTCAAGGAAATCATGGAGTCGCAGCGCGCCTTTGCGGAGCGGGTCGTCCGCTGGGACTTCGACAACAACGTCGACCGGCACATGGCCTACGACCACTACTACTCCCGCCGTGCTGCACCGGCTGCGCCCGGCAAGGGCGCAGCAAAGAAGGCGTAGCTAACCGCCGGGTCATCGGGCACCCCCGGATATCCCCGGGGTGCCCAGTTTTTGGAATCCTGATTCAATAGCCAGGCAAAGTCATGAACGGTCAGAAGTTCGTCGATGGAGCAGCGCGCGTCAGCGTGTGGACAGGCAAGCTCTCTGCCTGGTTGATTGTTGTTTTGATGCTGGTCGTTTGCACCGAAGTGTTCAAGCGCTACATTCTAAACGCCCCAACGCCCTGGATCTTCGACGTGAACAGCATGACCTATGGAACGCTGTTCATGATGTGCGGCGCATATACCCTCGCGCAAGGTGGACATGTCCGCGGCGATTTTCTTTACGGCAACATGCGCCCGAGGACGCAGGCCTGGCTTGACCTGGTTCTGTATGTGCTCTTTTTCATTCCCGGCATTCTGGCGCTCGTGTATGCCGGTTACTACTACGCCGCGGATTCCTGGCGCATCGGCGAGCATTCCAGCGTTACCGCCGACGGCCCACCCCTTTATTACTTCAAATCGGTGATCCCGATTGCGGGTGCGCTCGTCATGCTTCAGGGTATTGCCGAAATCGTGCGCTGCGTGGCGTGCATCCGGACAGGATCGTGGCCCGAGCGCATGCGGGACGTCGAGGAAATCGATGTCGTGGGCGAGCAGCTCGCGAAAAGTGAATTCGTCGACGAGGAGTCCCGTCGTGTTGCCATCGACCAGGCCAAGCATATCGAAGAAGCAGCGCGGCAACGCACCTCGGGCGAATTCGGGGAAGGCAAGCCATGAGCGATCCCGCGCTCGGATTGTCCATGTTGGGCCTGATCGTCGTGGCGATCATGATGGGTTTCCCCACTGCCTTCACCATGATGGGCCTCGGAATGTTCTTCGGGTTCGTCGCGTTCTACGACCCCAGCCAGCACTGGCTGGAGAACCGCGTGTTCGACCTGATGGTCCAGCGCACCTACGGAGCGATGAACAACGATACGCTGTTGTCGATTCCGCTCTTTGTGTTCATGGGGTATGTCATTGAGCGGGCGGCACTTGTCGACAAGATGTTCTTCAGTGTGCAGCTTGCATTCCGGCGGGTTCCGGCTTCCCTCGCCGTAACCACTCTGCTGGTTTGCGCCTTCTGGGGGATTGCCTCGGGGATCGTGGGCGCGGTGGTCGTGCTGATGGGTGTTATCGCCATGCGGCCGATGCTCAACGCAGGCTATGACGTACGTCTGGCCTCGGGTGTCATTACCGCCGGGGGCACGCTGGGCATCCTGATTCCGCCATCGGTCATGCTGATCGTCTACGCGGCGGTTGCAGGGCAGTCCATCGTCAAACTCTATGCCGGTGCCATGGTGCCGGGATTCTTCCTCACTTTCCTCTATCTCCTGTACATCGTCGGGTGGGCATTGATCGACCCCAAGGTCGCGCCGAAATTGTCTGCCGAGCAATACCGGCTGGATGTGCCTGACTGGCTCCACCGGCTGGAAACGGGGCCATCGCGACGCGTGGTGGTTGGCATGTTCATGGCGCTGGTTCGCACCGACCTGTGGCGCGGCGCCATGCTGCCCGATGGAAAGCCCGTCAGCAGGCGCACCATTGCCGGCAGCCTGCTTTCACTGATGGTTCCGTTGGCGCTGACCGTAACCTTGTTTGTCGCCGGCTGGTGGTACGTCATTGTGCACAACGCGCCTGCGGCCGTGCCGGTTTCAGGTTCGACCAACATTACGCAGGCGGCAGCGTCAAAAGGCGCAGATCCGGGGCCGACCGGGTCTCCTGCAACGGATCAGCAATCCATTGCAGAGCCGCCATCCGGCGAACCAGGGAATCCGCAGGTGTTGTCGGAACCTGTTGATTCACAAGCACTTTCAGAACCTCCACCGGAGGTCGCTGGCGGCGAAACGGCTGAACCATTGGGTGGCGAAAAGTCAGTCGTCGATCAGGGAGCGGCGGAAGGTGATGCACTCCAGTCCCTTGGGGCCGGACTTGATGAGCCATCGGAGGCGGACCCGGAAATCGGCAAGGTTCCTGAGAATTTTTATGCCTGGTTCTGGTCGCTCGCAGCACTATGCGGAATGGGTCTGGTGTTCTACTACTGGCGCCTTGACGGAGAAAGCTTCGAGATATTGAGGCTGCTCCTCGCCTCTGTGGTGCCGCTTGCACTGCTGACTTTTGTCGTGCTTGCGGTGATCCTTTTCGGCATTACCACCGCGACCGAGTCTGCCGCGGTGGGTGCCCTGGGTGCGCTTTATCTGGCCGGCTATGCGAAATATCCGGGCCGGGTGCTGTGGACGAGTCTCGCGGGAGTCATCCTTGGGTGTGCGCTCGGGTCCCTGCGCGGGGATGTTGTGACGCTCGTCGTTTCAGGGTCCCTGGGAGGTCTTTTTGCAGGAACGCTGTTGCCGTGGATCTGGGATCTTTGTACCCGCAGGGAGTTGTATAAAAACATCCGGGAATCCACCTTCCTGACGGCCAAAACAACGGCAATGGTGTGCTGGCTGTTCGTGGGTTCGGCCCTGTTCTCGGCGGTGTTTGCGTTGCATGGGGGCCAGTCCCTGATCGAGAGATGGGTGCTTGGCATGAATCTCACGCCACTGCAGTTCATGATCGTCGCGCAGGCCATCATTTTCATCCTGGGCTGGCCGCTGGAGTGGACCGAGATCATTGTCATTTTCGTGCCCATCTTCATTCCCCTGCTGGCCCATTTTCAGGTGGACCCCGTGTTGTTCGGAATCATGGTGGCGGTGAATCTGCAGGCGGCGTTCCTGTCGCCGCCGGTGGCGATGTCGGCGTTCTACCTCAAGGGCGTTGCGCCGAAACACGTGACGTTGAACCAGATCTTTGCGGGAATGATGCCCTATATGCTCATCGTCATTCTTTGCCTGGTCTGCATGTACATCTGGCCGGGTATGACGTTGTGGCTGCCCGAGTTCCTCTACGGTCGATAGGATAGGCCGGTATGCGCGTGGTGCGCGCGGCCGGATTCGGTTACGCTCCGCGCCGTGAAAAAGACTACTTACACCTCTCCCCAGGATGCCGAAGCGGCCTTTTACGAAGCGCTTGAAGCAGGCAATCTGGACGCCATGATGGAGGTGTGGGCGGAGGATGAGGAACTCGTGTGCGTCCATCCTGGTGGTCCACGGCTGGTTGGGTTCGATCAGGTAAGGGCAAGTTGGGCGCAAATGCTGGGTTCGGGTCAGCGACTTCAGGTCCGCATTTCGGATCCCGTCTACATGCAGAGCATGATGCTGGCGGTCCACAGCCTGCATGAAATCATTGCCGCGGCCGGACAGCCCCGCGGCCAGGCCGTGGCGGCGGTCAACGTTTATCTACGAACCGGCACTGGCTGGCGGATGGTTGCGCACCACGCGTCCCCCGTTCCCCAAGTGCAGCCGCGTCAGGTCGAGGTGCCTGACGCGAATCCCAAGGTCCTGCACTGATCCTGATGCAGGATCGCGCCTGATACACTGAGGCGCCAGATTGCGGGCCCCGGAATGACATTCTCCACGCCATATCTTGCTCCCTGGTGGTTGCCCGGTGGAGATGCACAGACGCTCTACGCGGCATTGATCGCTGATGCCGGCGCCGTGCCCGCCTACCGGCGCGAGCGCTGGGAAACACCCGATGGCGATTTCGTGGACATCGACCGGGTGGACGCAGCGGCCGGATCGCGCCTGATGGTGTTGTTCCATGGTCTTGAGGGAAATTCATCCAGCCACAATGCCCGCGTCCTTGTTCATGCGTTCGTGCGCGCCGGTTGGAGCGTTGCAGTGGCTCATTTTCGCGGTTGCTCCGGCGTGCCGAACAGGCTTGCCCGCGCCTACCACAGCGGTGACAGCGCGGAAATTGAATGGATGCTGGCACGGTTCGCAGGTCAATCCCGTGTTCCAACGGTCGCAGTCGGTATTTCGCTTGGGGGCAACGCATTGCTCAAGTATCTGGGGGAGGCCGGAGACGCGGCGGGAAACCTCATTTCCGCAGCGGTTTCCGTGTCGGCGCCACTGGATCTGATGGCTGCCGGCAATGCACTGGGAAAGGGATTTGCGCGGATTTACTCAGCCGCGTTTCTTCGCACCCTGAAGAGGAAAAGCGCCGAAAAGGCATCGCGATATCCCGGTGCATTCGACCTTGAGGGCATGCAACGGGCCATGTCATTGCGCGATTTTGACAACGTCGTGACGGCGCCCCTGCATGGCTTTCGGGATACTGACGACTACTGGACCCGCGCCAGCGCCAAGCCGTTGCTGCGATCGATCAGCATTCCAACCTTGCTGATGAATGCCCGGAATGATCCTTTTCTCCCCGGGCAGGCTCTGCCCGGGGGGCATGAAGTTTCATCGACCGTTGAACGGGAATTTCCGGAAACGGGCGGCCATGTCGGATTTGTTTCAGGGGCATTCCCCGGCAGCTTCAGGTGGTTTTCGAATCGTATAATTACCTTTGCAGACAAACACTCCTGACAGAACCCCGGCGTCACATTCCCGCCACATCCGCAATTCTTTCCTGTATCGGCTACAACCATGGCATCCATCGCACCGGAGATATTCAAGGCCTACGACATTCGCGGCATCGTGGGCCGCACGCTTACGGAGGATGCCGTCCGGCTAATCGGACAGGCGTTGGGGAGCGAAGCGCAGGAGCGTGCGCGGCGCGGAGAAATACCCGCGAACCCGTCATTTGCCGTCGGACGCGACGGCCGCCTTTCCGGCCCGTCATTTGCAAAGGCGCTGTCCGAAGGGTTGTGCATGTCGGGCGTGGACGTCATCGACATCGGCATGGTTGCCACGCCCATGACCTATTTCGCCGCCCATCATTTGGGCTGCGGAAGCGCGGTATCCGTCACTGGCAGCCACAATCCGCCGGATTACAACGGACTGAAAATGGTGATTGGTGGCGTGACCCTTTCGGGAGATGACATCCAGTCCCTCCGGCGTCGGATTGAAGAGCGCCGTTTTCTGCGGGGCGAGGGAAAGGTCCGGCATTGCGATATCACGGAGGACTATCTGAACAGGATAGTCGGTGATGTCAGGATGGACCGACCCATGAAAATCGCGATCGATTGCGGGAATGGCGTTGCGGGAGCCACCGCAGTAGAGCTTTATCGGCGTCTGGGCTGCGAAGTCACGGGCCTGTTTTGCGAGGTCGACGGAAATTTTCCCAATCACCATCCGGATCCTTCCAAGCCCGAGAACCTTCAGGACCTGATCCGGGCCGTGGCGCAAACCGGCGCGGAGCTGGGCCTCGCGTTTGACGGCGACGGTGATCGTCTGGGCGTTGTGACACCCGCGGGCAAGATCATTTATCCGGATCGTCAACTGATGCTGTTTGCGGCCGATGTGCTGAAGCGGCTGCCGGGCTCCGAGATTGTGTTTGACGTGAAATGCACCCGCTTGCTTGCACCGTGGATCAGGAAACACGGTGGCGTTCCCAGTCTGTGGAAAACCGGTCATTCGTTCATCAAGGCGCGATTAAAGGAGACTGGCGCGCCGCTTGCCGGAGAAATGAGTGGCCACATATTCTTTTCGGAACGCTGGTACGGATTCGACGACGGGCAATATGCAGGGGCGCGCCTTCTCGAAATTCTCTCCAGGGAAAAGGATGCGGGCGCCGTGCTCAATGCGCTGCCCGAGGCGGCCTCCACGCCGGAGCTCAATTGGTCGATGGCTGAAGGTGAGTCGCACCGCCTGATCGAGAAAATGCAGGCGGTGGCGGAATTCGAAGGCGCACAGGAGATCATCCGGATCGATGGATTGCGCGTGGAATATGCCGATGGTTTCGGATTGGCGCGCGCATCGAACACGACGCCGGTGATTGTGCTGCGCTTCGAGGGTGATAGCGAAGCGGTGCTTGCGCGCATCCAGGCCGATTTCAGGCGGGTGTTGTCTGCCGCAAAACCTGGAGCGGCCTTGCCGTTCTAGTTATCTGTGCGCGGTTGGCATCTAACGGCGGCATTTCCGGCACGCCTATTTTCCGCGCAACAGCTTGGTGCTGCGTTCGCTCGCGTCGTCGAGCGCTTCCTTGGCGGTCTTGTGGCGGGCCCATACCGCTTCCAGTTCGGCATCCAGAATGTCCCGAATCCGTCCTATTTGCGGCAGCGGTGGGGTTATCTTTCGCGCCGGTCCGGTGGCGCCCGTGCTTCGAATGGGAATTTCAGCCCACGGCTGTTTCACGTAGAAACCGGCCTTTCGGGAGATTTCATACGCCTCTGCAGTCAGCGGCAAATCCCCGGTGGATTGATGCCATTGAGCCTGGATTTCCGGGCGGGACAAATAGGCAAGAAAAAGTCCTACCCCTTTGTATTCCTTGACGGGCTTGCCGGCGAGCACCCACAGGCTGTTGGCGCTGCTCAGGCTCCGGTTCTGTGGGGACGACATGTCGTCGTAGACGGGAAACGGGAGCATCATCAGGTTTTCCCCAAGACTCGCCGACATCTTGGGATACAGCGAGGAGGGGCCAGCCAGCATGGCGCACTCGCCTGCCGCAAATCGTTCGCCGGCTTCGTCGTGGGGGCCAAAATAACTGAAGATATCGCTGGTGGCCCATGACGCGAGCATGCCCACGTGGCGCACCAGCAACCGGTTTGTGAAACTCAGTTTTGATATTTGTGAAAAAGGACCTGCGGGTTCAATGTATTGCTGGTCATGCAGGGCCAGTACGTTTTCTATCAGGACCCAGGCCTGCCAGTCGCTTGCGAAGGCGCATCCCGCCGCTTCGGAATCGATGATCTTGAGAGCCGCCGCCTGCACGTCATGCCACGTCAGCAGTTTCGCATCCGGATCAAGGCCGGCCTTGGCGAAGAGTTCCCGATTGAGAAAAAACGCGACTGTGGAGGCGCCCAGGGGAAGAGAAACAATCCTGCCGAGGGTATCCCTCGACGGCTCAATGACACCGGAAAGGTATTTGGGTACCTTCAGGGCAGGGGACGCCTCCTGCAGGACGAGTTGTACCGGGCGAATTGAATTTCGGTAGGTTGCAAGGTTCTGTCCCGAAGCCTGATCCAGATGAACCATGTGCGGAGTGTGACCGGCGCGTTGGGCGCTTACCACACCCGTCACGAAATTCTGGTCAATCTCCTTGTACATTGCACGAACACGATACGTGGATTGCGAGGCATTGAAGCCATCCACCAGCGTGGTCATCGCCTGTTCTCGTACCCCGTTCAGCCCGTGCCAGAGTTCAAGGCTGGTTTGTGCGTGTGCGGTTCCAAGTGCGAACAGCATGGCGGCCGCGAAGTACAAAGGCATACGGAATAAATACAAATGGATTTCCCAGGGAAATTCGTCTGGATTATAGAGGCCGCCAGAATCGTGCGCGGCCTGCAATTTTATGGTCGGGGGGATTTCCGATCCCCTGGTAATCGCTGAATAAGTATAAGTAGTCGCACGAAGGAATGTCTCGCAATGATCGTCGCCCCTGTTGATTTTCGTTAAGCGGGGTTAATCCCTACCAGATTGGTAGGACACTTAGTCCATTCGGAAAGTCTTTTCCGAAGTGGAAAGACGTCTTAACGTTTGAAAAAGAATGCGTCTATGCGCTGGATTGCCATGCGCATCAACAAGTCTTCAAAATATCCATAAGGGGTTTTCAGGTTTATGGGAACTGTGGTCGCTCTTGCCGGGCAATATGGCGGCGCAAAACTGGCTGATGGTCTTTCCCGTTTATTGGGAAACAAACTTACTGTCATCGTGAATACCGGTGATGACAGTGAGGTCTTCGGCCTGTCCCTATGCCATTGGTGGATTCATCCGATAAATAATAGGCACACCCCCGTCGTTCGATCTTTGCATGGCGTCGAGAAGCGGATGATTCCCGCAATTGCACGTCGGCGGAGGGATCTCTGCCGAGCGTTATCACGCCGCTTTCATCGGGAAACCTAAATGATTTATCGCTTATTGTTAATTGGAGTTTGAGCTTGCTTCCTGCGGGGGATTGTTTATGTGAAATTGTTGTCGTGTCATCGGATTCTCTCCACAGCAATTGATAAACATGCAGATCAAATTGTTTCCCCTTGATGCTGAGCCCCGATAAATCCCGCAGGTGCCTTTGCATTTTTTGTGGAATTGCGTCCGCAGTATCGCGGCTCATGAAAACCTCCCCGTCTTTTGCCAGGCCCGAGAGTCTCGCTGCAACGTTTACCCCATCCCCCCAGAAATCGCCGTTTTGCTCCAGCACATGGCCGTAGTGGATTCCAATGCGTACGGAAAGCTTGATTCCGGAAATCTTTGGGTGTGTGTCGACTATTACTGCCATTGATCGGGAGGCGTCGATTGCGTTGATGGCGGTGGGGAACGCGGCCATGATGCCGTCTCCGATTGTTTTTACCACCCGTCCATTATTTGCAACGATGGCGTTGCTTAACATTTCCAGGTGTTTTTTGATTGCCAGCAATGCAGCGCTGTCTCCGAGGTTTTGATATAGCAACGTCCCACCGGTGACAGCGGCAAAACAGATCGCAACTTGTTTGGATTGCAAGGTCATGTTTGATCCTCTTTGTTTCGAAGCCGGCTGCAACTAGGAGTCATGGAGATTTCCGTTCCTTCTTTCAATGCCTGCGCGACCCCAGCTTGGGTATTGATCTAGCGTGGGCTGTAGATAAGTCTTATCGAAGGGAATGCTCCGTCTGAACTAGTTGATCTTTCGAGCCGATCACCGGATGGTTCGTTTATGTATGACACCATTTGCTATCTTATAGAGCAGTTTTTGTGCCACATTAAAAAGAGCAGAAAAAACAAAGAGAAAGAATAGCGAATTAGGAGCATAGGCGGGTTTTAGGCCCGATGTCATATTTTTGACGTCGAAAGACCGAGGACCGAGGATCCGGTCGGGGATGCCTCTCATGCGCTCCAGATGCCGCGGATTGAGCGCGCTTCCGGGCTTCGGCGTGGGCCATCAACAAGGGTATGCGCCGGGGGCCGAGAATCGCGAGGCGGCTGCTAACCACCGCAAGGGCATCAGTGGCAAGACGCAGCTGACCGACGATGTGTCGCTGTCTATCGGTATTGGAGGATCGCCATGAGTCAGTTCGCAATCCTCTACCGGTACCGCTTCATTCGTCCACAGGCGTAATATGATTCACCATCCACTTTCCCACCGCGTTAGTCATTTGTCGCAAGCGACACCCGTCGGCGTGGGAAAAGCTTCACCCAGTCTCATACGAAAATTTAGGACACTCCCATGAAAAATATGAATATCTGGAAGTCTTCTCTTGAATCGCTTGTGTTTGTTATAAACGAGGTTGTGCACACCATAAACAATTCCGTTGGCATCGCTAAAGGAAATTTATCCTTTATTCAGGAATCCAATTGCTCTCCAGAACAGATCGAGATGATTGGAGACATACAGGTCACCTTGGAAAGATTGGCTGGCTTGTCGAACAGGCTGCAACACTATTCGGTCTACAAGGCATTCCAGGCAATTGAGTTGAACCTCAAAGACTTTTTAACCAGCATTCGCGCCACTAATGGATTGGGCATTATTCAATTATCAATGGAAGAAAACTCTTCCGAACAGGGGGGGCATATTGCAATTGCAGATGGTGACTATCTTCAATCCGCAATTGACTTGTTGCTCTTTGAAGTTGTTTCGTTTCGTCCCGAGGCGAATCATATTCACATAGAGCTTGCCAAGCTTGGTGAAAAGAGGTCAAAGCTAGCGGCAATCCAGAAAAACAGAGACTATTTGGAAATGCGCTTCTCCGATCAACAAGGGGCCATCAATTACTTGGAGCATTACGAGCCTCTGAAGATAGGCATGGGTTCAAATCACCGGATCGCCGATCCTTCTATAAGTCTTGCTTTTATCTCCCATGTCATTCGGGCCTGCGATGGGGATGTCTATTTTGAATCTTCGGCCAATTCAGCGGACAAGGTGATGTGTATAGCGCTTCCTTGTCCTCCCCGTTCCTAAAGGATTCGGAAGCTATGCCCGCGCGGAATCACCCCGAATTTTACCAATGACCCCGCCCATGATGCGCTCGAAGAACGGCACTTCGGGGTCTTCTTCCATAAGGACGGCCTCGCCGGCGCGCAGACGGCGTTTGACTTCGTTGCGGGTGCATTCGATGTAGTCTTTTTCTCCCCTATCAAGGAAGATGTAGCGCGTCTTACGCGGGGTTACGAAGATCAGGCAAACCGGCCGGTGCTCATCACTACCGGCGTCCGTCCATTTGAACCAGTCGCCAGGCATCATCGCGTCGGTATCGGCGGCATCGGGTGAAACGAGCGCCGTGGCTTCCTCGTGATCCTGATCCAACGCGTTGACCTGTACCTGCCCGTCGCCAAACGGGTTCCTCACTGTGATGCTGGAGCTGAAGTCCAGGGTGGCTGCCGGAGTGTTGACCGCCAGCGCCGGGAGTGAAGCGCCTGCCTGTCTGGAGGTTAAGTGCTCGGTATGGAGCGTCATAAGTTCGTCGAAGAAATGGGCGCGAATGTCATCCTCGACCTGTGCGGCCCTCAGGCCGGCAGTGACGCGCTTGAGCAGCGGCGGCACAGCGGCGGCGAGCTGGCGGCGCTCTTCGCTGCTTCTCTTGGGCTGTACGCTCCAGATCAGTTCGTCCATTGTCTCGATGGCGTTCTTCCACGCATCACTTGCCGTTCCGCGCCGGACGTGAATAAGAATAAGCAGTTTGAGCCACTGCTCGATGAGAAATTCAAGCACCGCCCCCGGCAACGGATTTGCCTGAATGCGCACGCGGACTTCCTCTTGCGCGTAGCTCTTGGCCACCGCGAGCGCCTCCTCCCGAAGGACGCGTTCGGCGGCCGCGCTCGACTCGTCTTTGATGCGCCGGTCTTCCCGTGCCACGAGCGCGATCAGCTCCTCACGTGCATTGTGAAAGATTGCGACGTTCTCTTGATAGCCTGAGATAAGCTCGCGCAGGATGCTCTCAATTTGCCCGAACAGCTTGCTCTGGTCGTTGAAATTAGTGGGTAGGCGGATCGAAATCTCGGCCAATGTGTTGAGCAGCTGCCGGGTCGGATGGGACTTTTGTGAAAAGAGCTCCTTGTCAGAGATCGCCACTTTGAGCATCAGAATTTGCAGACGGCCGATGAGGCCCTTGGCGCCCAGGGGGATATTCGGATCGTCAAAAATCTGGTCGAAAAGTTTGGCGACGATGTCCAGCGTCATCGCGTCAATCTGGCCCATGTTCGAGCCTATGCTGGAACTCTTCAGTTCTTGCAGAACGTTGGTCGTGCCTGAAGCGCCACCATCGCCTGTGGATAGCGCCGCCCCCGCGCCCAGGGCTGCGAGGCCGTCGAGTTGTAGCTTGGTTAGCGAACGGATCAGCGCTGCACCCTCCAGCACAGGGCCGCCGCCGACACCGGTGCCCGAGCCTGGTGCACCTTGACCGCCACCGCCACCGCCACCGCCGCCGCCGCCGCCGCCACCGCCACCACCACCACCACCACCGCCGCCGCCACCGCCACCGCCACCACCACCGCCACCAGAAGTCATCAATTTCTGCAGCATGCTGAACATGTCCTGCGGAGGGGGCTCATCGACGCCGGTCTTGACGATGACCTGGTCCTTTTTCTTGCGTAGCGTCGTGTTGTCGTTTCGCGGAGCGCCGTAGCGGATTTTCGGCAAGACCGATTTCTGCACCAGCAGGTCGTTTATCGCCTTATAGACCGGGCCGATGGCGTGGAGCACGTAGTCGTCGAACAGTTTGTGAAAGATCTCCCGCAACTCGATGCTATCCATCAGTTCGCGGCAGGTGTTCTTGTACGCGTTGCAGATCGCCTGCGCGCTGAACGGGTTTTCGTGAGAATTCAGGTCGGGATCGTCGAGAAGAACACCCACTCGCTGGTCAAGTGCGCTGATCTCATCTTCACAGATGCTGCGGATCTTGGCCGCCATTTGATTGAAGTGAATCGTTTCATCCCGGTCGTAATCCGTCACGAGGGAGATCTTGTTAGGCGAAAAGTACGCGTCCGAGAAGCTGCCGTTGGTCTTCTTTCCGTTTTTGGTACGTTGCTGGAATTCTGCGACAAAGAGCGAGCGGAACAGTTGCATGAATTCGGCCCGCTTGCTGCCGGCTAGCTCCCTGGCTTGCAGGTAGAGTTTTTGGCTTTCGCTGCCCTGCTTCTTGGTGGCCAGCTTGGAAAGCGCTTCGTCGGATTTGTCGAGCATGCCGACGATCATCCGGTCCAACTGCTCGCACGCGAGGACACGACACTGGTCAATCAGGCCTTCGAAGGCGGAAGAATCCTGCATCACCGCTGACGGATTCATAACAAATGACAATTGCGAGCCTTACCGGTCAAATGATGGGATTGCACGCGACCTTGAGCTTATGCAAGCCCAATGATGTTCGATCAATACTGGATAACGGCCTGGCAGCAAGCAAACAAGGCCGCATAATGGGCAGCCTAAGGAGCCTTGAAAACAGGGGCAAGATCAAAATTGCCCGGTTTGCTCAGTTGGACTTTTGCATTAAGGTCACGCCAGGGAAGCGGGACGCTTCTATCGTTAGCCGCCGTAGACCGAGCGGCCTCCTGAAGACTGTTGACACAATGGATATACAAATCAAAGCTGTCTGTCATCTGCATGGTGGCGGTTCCGCGGAGCGTGGTTTCCATCCTGGAGCGCGAACGACACATTTGTCTATCTTCTGATTTCACGGTTTCCAGGTAATCTGGAACGATATTGGTGCATCCTGATAACGCAGCCATGATGACCAGCGGGACGGATAAGGTCTTCAAAGGTTTTATATATTTGAAAGTCATTGCCCATTGGCTTTCAAAAAGCTTTTGGTGTCGGAGCGCGAGAGAAAGTCGCTCCAGGGAAGATACTTGTCAATCGGGTAAGTGTTTTTCGTTTTTGCGCTAATCAGGACTGTTGTATTGAAGTACAAAACAGAATCCAAATCCGTACGTTTGGATAGTTGTTTTATATCCGGATTGAAGTTATCCAAAATCAAGGGTTCGGCAGACCCTGTGGGGAAATATGCAAGAACCATATGCGGGGTGCGTTTTACGCTGTTGTTTGCAGGCATCGCCAAATAGGCATAAGAAAGGAGGAGCCTGTTGGCTGGAACTCCTGCAAAAATCAGAGAAAAATATTTGGCAATCGCCAGGTCTTCGCAATCTCCAGCGCCTTTTTGCAGTAACTCGGCTGGGGTCGACCAGTAATCTGGAACTCCCCAATTCTGCTCGTCAGTGACGTATTGGATGACACTGTTGAAATAAAAATTGACCTGGTCGACTTGTTGTTTTTCACTCATCAGACGAATGCTGTCGAGAAGTTCATGCCATGTTGTTTGGCTGATGGAAGTTATCTGGGCATTTTTTGATGAAAAATAGGCCGGATCCAGCGGCGCAGCCATCGCATTCGGCGCACTTATTGCGCCAAGAAACATAAAAAGAAATTTGCACCAAATCGGGAAAAGGTTGACACGTTGTTTCGATAAACCCATCTTGCCACCCCCCCAAACCTCTACCGTTAGCGGCGCACCTTTCAAGTACTGTTCGTGCTCACAGGTGTTGTCGCTCTGGTCGCCATTCGACCGGCGCTGAGGTTAGCGTTACCGACTATGGGTTCCCTCCCATTTACAAAACTTCATAAAGTTGTGGCGTTCCTTCCGCTCGGACAATGGCCACGCGGTTGACGGGCCGTCAAACGGTGGCAATGGCGGATAGACAAACGGACCAAGAACAGCAAGAGAACTGCCGTATCGGAAGGGAAGGGAGTCTTCGCTGGCTTTGGCAGGCAGGCGCCGGTTTGGCGACTCCATCACATTGCTTCCAATCGGGTTTTCGCAACTCATAGCCGGGTCCTGGCGAAGCAAATGCGATTCAGGATTGCGTGTGCAAATCGTTAAGTTTTGTGTCGCGATGGGTGGCCGAGTGCGTTCGGGGTTAAATCTGTAGCTGCTTAAGACGTAGCTAATGGATCAATGATTTAGCCACCCGCACGTGGAACCTGTCTGCGTGTGCTCGGCGAGTTCAATCACGAGCCTGTGCCGCTTGTAAGCCGGTCAGGGATGTTTTTCATCCAGGTGTGGGACCCGTGCCGCAGATCTCTAGAGCGCTCAGGCAACTGGTAAATCGCATATCAGCGGTGCATGAACCGTCTTTTCGACGTTTCGTCTTGGTGTGATTGCTTTTAACCCGAGGTGAATAAAATTCCCAAATTGTTTCTTCTGATTTTGCTGATGTGGTCTTCGTGGTCCCTTGCCGAGCCCTATCCGATGAGTTCAATCAAACTTGTTGTGCCTTTCGAAATGGGCGGAGGCGGTGACACTCTTGCCCGTGTATTTAGTATGTCCACCGCCAAAATCCTCAATCAAAACGTGAGTGTGCAAAATGTTTCGGGTGGCGAAAGGAATAGCGCAATTGTCAAAGT
>CAIUKQ010000405.1 GCA_903899705.1 uncultured beta proteobacterium | reverse complement strand
GCAGCACTCGAAGATCGGCCCCATGGTTCAACAGATGGGTCGCAAATGCATGCCTGAGGGTATGCGGCGAGAGCAACTTGCCGGGCACCGCTTTTGAAGCATGCCGTTTCAGCAAATGCCAGAATGTCTGGCGGGTCATGCTTTCGCCGCGCGTCGTTACAAACAGGTAATCGCTTGAGCGGCCGGATAAAATTTCTGTCCTTGCTTCACGCTGGTACTTGTCCAACCAGGCTATTGCCTCCTCCCCCAGCGGCACCAATCTTTCCTTCGCCCCCTTGCCCAGTACGCGGATCACGCCGGCATTCAGATCAAGGTGCGATTGCTTGACTCCGACAAGCTCGGACACCCTCAAACCACAGGCATAGATCAGCTCGAGCATGGCGCGATCGCGCAATCCGCCTGCATTTGAGGTATCCGGCGCAGCAAGAAGTGCTTCGACATCGGGTTCGCTCAGGGTCTTTGGAAAACGCTGCGCCTGCTTCGGGGCGTCCAGGCGAATTGTCGGATCGGCCGCGACCTTGCCCTTGAGCAGGGAATGCCGGTATAGCCGCTTCAGACTCGACAGGAGGCGCGATTGCGTGCTGGGGCGCATCACAATCCTTCCCGACACTCGCGCCGCCAGATAGGCCGAAATATCCGCCTCAACCACATCGACCAAACTTTTGTCGCTCTCGTTTATCAGCCAGTCACCAAATTGACGCAGGTCGCGTCTGTAGGATTCGATGGTGTTTCTGGACAGACCATCCTCCAGCCAGATGGCGTCGCAAAATTCATCCAAAAGCTCGGCGTTAGACTGGCTGTTCACCATTCGGGCCGTTCGTGCGCGAGAAGCCAGCGCTTGACGTTCACCGGGAAACCGGCCGCCCGGTGCGCAAAACCTCCAATTCCTTGCTTTGCCACTATTCGATGACATGGAATGACAATGGGTAGCCTGTTTGCGCCACAAGCCTGCCCAACGGCCCTGGCACTTGAATTCAGACGGGCGGCAATCTCTCCGTAGGTAAGAGTCCGGCTTGATGGGATTTGCCGCATCTGGGACCAAACCTCCCGTTGGAAATCGGTACCGCCCGTCTTGATCGGCAGATCAAACGTGAACTCGGGGTGGTTCAGGTAAAGAGCCAGTTGCCTGCAGAATTCCTGGGCTACGGCGCTTCGGGCTCGCTGCAACTTTGTTGCCTCAGGAAGAAACACAATCTCGCTCACCGACTCGCCCACGGTGTGCACCCCGAGAACACAAGCAGGCGTCCGGACCAAAGCCTCAAAATCCTCCCGTGGGCTTTCCAAAAACGACAATTTCCGTGTCGCCATCGGTTCCGTAGATCAGGTATCTGCCCGGCGCGACGTTCCACGCAGACAGTGCAAGGTAACCGACACGATGATCAGGGCCAAACCCGTAAGGTCCGCGCTTGCAGTCGGATAGGCCAACGCCAAACCCGCCGCGATCAGCAACCCGGACTCCAGCCAGGTGGTTTTCTTGAAAAGCCAATTCTGGATTCCCGCAGCAAGTGCACCGATCCCAAGCGCCGCGGTTATGGTCACCCTCGCAATGGATCCCCAATCCGCACCCGCCAGATTTTTCACCGACCCCATTAGCAATAGGCCGCGGCCGGCATCGTCAAGCACAAACATGAAGGGCACCAGAAATGCTGGCATTGTGTATTTCCATGCCTGAAGGGTCGTTTTGTAGGGATCACCGCCCGTAATTGCCGCAGCGGCAAAAGGTGACAGCGCCGTGGGGGGGGACACCTCGGACAGTACCGCATAGTAAAAAATGAACATGTGTGCCGCAAAATCGGGAACACCAAGCTTCATCAACGCCGGTGCTGCGATAACGGCGCAAATGATGTACGAAGCGGTTACGGGCACGGCCAATCCGACCACCCAGACGATCAGGGCTGTGTAGATGGCGGTCAATAACAGGGAGCCACCCGCATAGTCAATGATGATGGCGCTGAATTTCAGTCCCAGGCCTGTCAGAGTCACCACGCCTACGATGATGCCTGCTCCAGCGCAGGTTACGGCGACTGTCAGCATTCCCTTGGACCCTGCTTCAAGTGCCTTGACAAGGCCGGAACCGAATAGCAGCGGCCCCCATGGGCCTCTCCCGCGAAACAGGTCGCGTGAGATCAGCGCACAGTCGGGATGCAGAAAACTCGTCACAAACGCAATCACCGTCGCCCAGAACACAGCAGTGACAGGTGTGAACCCCATCAGCATGAATACGACTATCGAGACAAGTGACAGGAAATGAAACCAGTAGCGCCTGGCCAGGTTCCACGCTGAATCAATGGCATCGATTGCGACGTCGTCGATTCCAAATTTTCGCGCATCAATCTCGACCATAAGGAACAAAGCGAGGTAGTACAGAAGCGTCGGTATGACCGCCATCAGCAATACGTCAAGATAGGAAATTCGCAGGTACTCTGCAATCAGAAAGGCCGCGGCGCCCAGAACTGGCGGCGAAATGATCGCACCCAGCCCACCCGCTGCGAGCAGGCCGCCTGCGGCATCTTTGGAGTAACCCGCCCTTTCCAGCATTGGGTAAGCCACTGCCCCCAATGTCACCGTCGTGGCGACTCCCGAACCGGACGGCCCCCCGAGAAGAAATGACGACAAAACCACTGTGCGTCCTGCCCCCGTGGACTTGCCACCAAATGCCGCGAACGAGAAATCGATGTAAAACTTGCCCGCCCCGGAGAATTGCAGGAATGCGCCGTATATCGTGAAAAGTATGATCAACGAGGATGAAACATCGATAGCTGTGCCAAATATCCCCTCAAGAGTCATGTACAGATGCCCAACCAGCCGCCCGATTTCGTAGTTTCGGTGGGCCCAGTTGCCCGGAAGCTGCTCACCGTATAGCGCATAGAGAATGAAGCTCACGACAAGCACCGGCATGATCCAGCCCGTGGTTCGCCGCATCGCATCGAGAATAAGCAGGACCAGGACCAACCCCAGCATGAGGTCCAGATTGTTCGGCAGCGTATTACGGTCCGTAAAACTGTCGCCGCCGGTGATGATGTACGCCGCAATGGCAACGGGCACGACGGCGGCCACCCAATCCCACCACTTGACCTGGTGGCGGTATCGCTCGGCAATCGGGAACAGGAGAAAAACCAGAAACAGGACGATCGCCACATGGATGGTCCTTAGCACCTGGGTCGGGACAATGGCGTAGGCCGTGTACAGATGAAACACCGACATGGCAACCGCGGTTGCGGTCACAAAGGCCCCCAGGGGCCCGGTCAGGTGATTTGCGCTTCCCTCTTCCTGCTCGACGAATTCTTCGGCCTTCTTCAGCGCCTCCTCTTCAACTCCCCGGGACGCAGGTCGAGCCGGTTCATTCATTCAGGCACCAGATGAATAAGGGTGGCCATAACACGACGAGACCACACTTCCCTCAATTGAGCTTGCCACCGCGCTCGGCTATATATCGCACCGCTCCGGGGTGAAACGGGATGGGTGTAGTGGCGTTCTTCTGGTACTCGATCTTGATATTCTCCGCTTCATTGTGGACGGCAATAAGATCGGCCCGCTTTTCGAAAATGGTTTTCACGATGTTGTAGGCCGCCTGGTCGCTCATTTTTTCGTGCACGACGAGAATATTCCAGACGGTGGCAATCTTGTTGTCGGAATCCATGCCGCGATAGGTTGCTTTGGGAATCGTATCTTCAACGTAAAGAGGGCCATATTTCTTGTTCATGCCGGCAACCGCCTCGGAGTGATCCACCATTTTTATTTTGGTGTTTGGCGTGTTGGCAAGGTCGCTGACAGCCCCCGTTGGCAAACCTCCCACCCAGAAGAACGCGTCTATTTTTTTGTCTTTCAGGGCCCCAACGGATTCCGCCACACCCAGACGCTCCCGCCGAATATCCCTTTCCCGGTCAAGTCCCATCGCCTCGATGGCGCGAAATGCCATCACCTCGGTTGCGCTTCCCGGAGAACCTGTTGACACCCGTTTCCCCTTGATGTCGGCAAAACGTATGACGCCGGCCCCCTCCACGGTCACGACATGCATGCGGTTGGGGTACAAAACCAGCAACGTCTTCAACGGGACCTTGTTTCCGGTGAATTTGTCCTCGCCCCGGTAGGCATCCTGGCCCGCATCTGCCATCGTAAATCCGATATAGGGTTTCCCGGATGCAATCAGCTTCAAATTGTCAACAGAGCCCCCTGTAACCTCTGCCGTAGCCTGCATTCCCGGTACGAATTTGGACAATAAATTCGCCAATCCGCCGCCCAGTGGGTAATACACGCCCCCAGTTCCCCCCGTCCCTATCGCCAAATTGATCTTTTCCTGCGCAACTGCGGATTGCACAGCAGCAATTGCCAGAACAGCGAAAATGTATCGACGGCGCATGATTCCCCCTGAATATTTTCCGGAATTGATTCCGGATTATGGCGAACCGGGACTGGCCCGGATACGCTGCCAAAACACTAGTGCATTGACCACATTCTGCCTCCACGATCCATCTTCGTAGCGTGCAGGCGTTTCCAAACGCAAACTCTTAACGCAGGGACGCGTTAATCTTTTCGAGCACATCCGAACCCGGACACAATTCCCGGGCGGTCAGTTGATTGAGTGAGACATTGACCGTATTCAAATGGGCATGCAGGTCTTCCGCGTCGGGATTCAGGTACAGCAATCCGGTAAGGACTTCACCTTTCGCCTGGTGCTGGCCAATCATGTCCATCGCCTTTAGCCGGTCTGTCGGATCATATTCCGGATGAGTTTTTCGCAAGCGCATTATCGAGCCGTCATGTTGTGGCACGTCAATGACATCTCCTTGTGCGTAATCAACAGTGATCGCATCCCGGGAAGGCCAGAAATCAAGCCGGTTAACCGCGTCGTTGTGATCACGCACGTAGTCGTAGCTTTTGGTGCTGCCCGGGTGGTTGTTAAACGCAACGCAGGGGCTGATTACGTCGATAAATGAAGCCCCTGGATGCGCGATCGCGGCCATGATCAGCGGCACCAGTTGCTGCTTGTCGCCGGAGAAGCTTCGCGCCACAAACGTAGCACCCAGCAACAAGGCCAGAGATGCCATGTCAATCGGCGAGTCGCTGTTGACAACACCCCGCTTGGATTTCGACCCCTGATCCGCTGTCGCTGAAAACTGGCCCTTCGTGAGCCCGTAGACGCCGTTATTTTCAACGATATAAGTCATATTGACGCCACGCCGCATGACATGGGCAAATTGCCCGATCCCGATGGAGGCGGAATCACCATCTCCGGAGACCCCCAAATAGACCAGATCCCGATTTGCCAGATTGGCGCCAGTGGCCACGGAAGGCATGCGTCCATGAACACTGTTGAAACCGTGGGAATTTCCAAGAAAATAATCCGGAGTCTTGGAGCTGCAACCGATCCCCGACAGCTTGGCGACGCGATGGGGTTCGATATTGAGTTCCCAACAGGCCTGGATAATTGCCGCAGAAATCGAATCGTGCCCGCACCCCGCGCACAAGGTTGAAACCTTGCCTTCGTAGTCGCGCCTGGTATATCCGACCTTGTTGACGGGAAGCGTTGGATGATGAAGTCGTGGTTTGGCGAGATAGGTCATGTCAGGCGGCCTTTCCTTTCTTGATCGGCTGCACATTCAGCAGACGCATACGCTCCGATATTTCAGCAAGTATGAACCGCGCGGTAATCGGTGTACCGTCGTAATGCAGCACCGGCATCATCTTTGCCGGGTCAACATTCAGTTCATTAACCAGCAGTGAACGCAGTTGCGCATCCCGGTTCTGTTCGATTACAAAAACCTGATCGTGCTCGGACACGAACTCGACAATGGCCTCGCTGAACGGAAATGCACGTATTCTGATCGTATCGAGCATGACGCCCTGCTCATCAAGGACATCCATTGCCTCGGTCATTGACGGACTGGTGGACCCGTAGTAAACCGCCCCGATTTTTGTCTTTTGCTTGGCTCGCCTCACGACGGGCTGGGGCACCATTTCCTTGGCGGATTCAAATTTGCGCAGCAATCGGCGCATGTTGTCGACGTAATCCGTTCCCTGCTCTGAATATCGGGCGTACCGGTCTTTCGTTGTACCACGCGTGAAATAGGAGCCTTTTGTCGGATGAGTCCCGGGAAGCGTTCGATAGGGAATGCCATCACCATCGACATCGAGGTAACGGCCGAAATCCTTGCCGGCCTCCAATTCCTCGGCTGTCATTACCTTGCCGCGATCATACTCACGGCTGTCATCCCATCTGAATGGCTCGCAAAGACGTGTATTCATCCCGATATCAAGGTCGGTCATCAGAAATACCGGGGTCTGCAGTCGATTGGCGAGGTCCAGAGAGGTTGCGGCAAATTCAAAACACTCGTTGGGATCTTCTGGGAACAACAGGACATGCTTGGTGTCCCCGTGCGACGCATACGCGCAAAGCAATACGTCTGATTGCTGCGTGCGTGTCGGCATCCCGGTGGACGGACCACCACGCTGCACATCAATGATGGTTACGGGGATTTCAGCAAAATAAGCGAGGCCGATGAATTCCTGCATCAGCGATATCCCCGGTCCGGAAGTCGCGGTAAATGCCCTTGCCCCGTTCCAACCGGCCCCGGTTACCATACCGATCGACGCAAGTTCGTCCTCGGCCTGGACAATCGCGAATTTATTCCGGCCGCTTTCCTTGTCTACGCGCAGTCGCTGGCAGTATTTTTGAAACGATTCTGCCAGGGACGATGAAGGTGTGATCGGATACCACGCGCAAACGCTTGCCCCACCATAAACACAGCCCAATGCGGCGGCGGAATTCCCGTCTACAAGTATCTTGTTTCCGACGTTGTCGGCACGCCTGACCTTGAGGCCCAATTGGCCGTCGAGCTTTTCCTGGGCATAGTTGTAACCCATCTGAAAGGCATTCACATTGGGCTTGAGTAGTTTTTCCTTGCCCTTGTATTGCTCCCCGATCAGTTCCGTAATTGCCTCGGGTTCAATGTCCATCAGCGCGGCCAGAGCCCCCACATAGATGATGTTCTTGAACAGTTGCCTCTCTCTCGCATCGGTGTACGTCGAATTGCAGATTTCCGTGAGCGGAATTCCTATTACATGAATGTCTTCGCGAAACCTCGATTGCGGCATCGGTTTCGTGTTGTCATAGAAAAGATATCCGCCAGGCTCAATTTCCTTGACGTCGGCCGTCCATGTTTGGGGATTCATGGCCACCATCAGATCGACCCCTCCCCTGCGTCCGAGGTAGCCTTTTTCGGTGACGCGAACCTCATACCAGGTTGGCAATCCCTGAATATTTGAAGGAAAAATGTTTCTCGGACTGACAGGTATTCCCATGCGAATAAACGACTTCGCAAACAACTCATTGGCGGAGGCGGATCCCGAACCATTTACGTTGGCAAATTTGACTACGAAATCATTGACCGCTTCAATTTTTTTCATTTGCGAATCTCTTGCGTTAGGGGAAGCAGGAGGAAAGGTGTCGCCGACATCATCGTTGAAAGTGTCTCAATATCAAATGCAATAAACGTCAAGCATGGTGGGAATGTAATCGTTCTGCAAAATGGTCTTTTTCCTGGCAATCAGCCAGTTGCCGTCTCGAAGCACGAGTTCATGTTCTGCGCGACCAAAAAACGCGTGGCTTTCATGTATGCGCGGAAAAAAGACATGGCATACCCAGCTTGAGCGCAGGCGCATTTTCTGCGCCTGCGGCTTTTCAAGCGGGAGTACGCCTGAAAGAACGTGCGAAGTCCTTGGCATGGGTGTCGATGCCGGCGACCGGCGGGAACGAATGCGGACAATGCGATCTTCCAGTCCGGCGCGATTCGCATAAAAAATATGCGATAACTCGGCCTGTGGATTACTCGTCAATTCCTCTTCGTTTTTCCATGAAGGCACCCAGTATTCGCAATCAGGCACGAAGAGCGCGAGCCACTCGTCCCATTTTTGCTCATCCAGATAGACCCCTTCTCGTGTCAGGGTATCAATTCCCGCATAAAGAATGTCCCGTTCTTCCCTGCCCATTTCAATGCTCATTCGTATGCCTTTCGCCCAGCCAATCCCGCTTCCATTAATCGTGCCCATTCTCGATGGCAGGAATGAAATCCCACCTCGCTTTGCATCTCGAATTTCCCGATGACGCTCTCGTTGGGTCGAATCCCGATCTCCCGTGTCACCTCGTTCTCGCCTCCGTCGATCGCGGCAATCCCCCGAGCGTAACCTTGCAGCCAGCCCAGTTCTTTCGCCTGGAATCCGCGCTGGCATTCTTCATACGTCGCAACGTCGTCTGGTGTGGCTATCCCGGTTGGATTGAAAAAATCCTCGAATTGTCGCAACCGCCATGCACGCAAATCAGGCCTCTCCCCGATGGGCGCCAGACAGTAGACCCGCATCATAGTGCGATCCACGGCGACGGGTTGGAAGGTACGCAGGAGTTGTGATATCGCTTCGGGAATCTGCATATTCGGAAAGATCGTTGTCTGCCGCAATTTGGAGAGTATCCAGCTCGCCCTTGTATCACCGACTCGTTGCCGAATTTCTTCGTTTGACGGATAGATGGGCCGATTCTCCGGCTGCGGATGGTCATTCCAGACAAGGGAATGACCATTGGAGAATCCGAAGACACCACCGCGCGTTGCGGCTCGCTTTTCCCAGTCAAATTGCCTGGCTTCAACGTTGCCAGCGCCACGACGCCGACGATTCTGAACCTCGATGAAACTGGTATGTGTGGAGGTCAGGTGGTAGGGGTCAAGCCCGTTATCCAACTGCAGTTTCCAATTGCCACGGTAGTTGTAGATCACTCGACCGGGGACGAACTCCATCCCGTTGGGTCCCTGGTCCATCACGCAGTCCAGGAAAAATTTGATGTCCCCGAGAAATTCATCCAATGGAGGCACGTCCGGACTCAAGCAACCGAAAATCAGCCCGTTATAAACCGCCACTTTCGGCAATGGCAGCAGATCATGGTTCTCCGCGTCGAAGGCGGCGGCGTACTGTCCAGCCCTGCGGTCCTTTATATCGACATTCTTGCCATTCGCGTCATATGCCCAACCGTGATAAGGGCAAACGTGATACCTGGCGTTTCCTTGCTCCATTCGACAGACCGTAGCCCCCTTGTGGCGGCATGCATTGACGAATGCCCGGATGGCATTGCCAGGTGTACGCGTTACGAGGACCGGAGTGCGTCCGATCGTCGCGGTGACGAAATCATTTGGCTTCGCTATTTGCGACTCAATCGCCAAAAAGCTCCAGGTTCGCTCGAAGATGAATTTCATCTCGAGCTCAAACAGTTCCGGATCGGAATAGGCGGCGGGATGAACGCGGAACACGCCCTCGGAAGGGCGGTCATCGACATACGAGTTGACGTGCTTGGCGTCCATTGTCAGGGCCCGCGACCGTAATTCCTTGGTTGCTCAGGCCGCCTTACGTGCCAGCCCATCATGACGGTCGCGGCAGGCAGGACCCGCCTGCGTCAGTTCGAGGTAGAACTTCTGCATATCCCATGCACCTGTGGGACAGCGTTCCGCACAAAGCCCGCAGTGGAGGCAGACATCCTCGTCCTTCGCCATAATCCGGCCTGTCCGCAATCCATTGGCGACATAGATGTCCTGGGTGGCAAGCTTCGCAGGAGCATTCAGGCGTGCGCGAAGCTCCTTCTCGTCGCCATCCTCCGCAAACGTGATGCAATCCATCGGACAGATATCAACGCAAGCATCGCATTCAATGCACTGCTTCGCGGCAAATACGGTTTGGACGTCGCAATTGAGGCAACGCTGGGCCTCTTTGAATCCCAGCCCCACGTCGAAACCCAATTCCACTTCCACCTTGATATTTTTCAGTGAAATCTTCGTATCGGTGTGCGGGACCTTATAACGCTCGTCGGGGGCGATCTCGTTATCGTAGCTCCACTCGTGAATCCCCATTTTTTGCGACATGAGGTTGACGGTGGGCGCGGGCCGGTTGCGCACATCTTCGCCATTGCAGAATTTATCGATCGATATCGCGGCATCATGACCATGCGCGACCGCCCAGATTATGTTTTTGGGGCCAAACGCAGCATCCCCGCCAAAAAAAATCTTGGGAATGCTGGATTGCATGGTGGCTTTGTCAACGACCGGCATTTCCCACTTGTCGAATTCCATTCCGACATCCCTTTCAATCCAGGGAAAGGAATTCTCCTGCCCTACGGCGACCAGAACATCGTCGCATTCGTAATGCGGATCTGGCTCACCCGTCGGCACCAGGTTGCGTCTGCCCTTATCGTCGTAGACGGCCTTGACCTTTTCAAAGACGACTCCGGTCAACTTGCCGTTGGTATGAGTGAATTCCTTAGGCACCAGAAAATTAAGGATTGGGATGCCCTCGTGCATGGCGTCCTCTTTTTCCCAAGGGGATGCCTTCATCTCTTCAAATCCCGAGCGTACGATTACCTTTACATCGGCGCCACCCAAACGGCGAGACGTCCGACAGCAGTCCATTGCGGTATTTCCGCCACCAAGAACTATAACCCGCTTGCCTATTTTTTCTATATGGCCAAAGGAAACCGACGATAGCCAGTCAATACCGATGTGTATGTTCTTTGCAGCTTCCTGCCGTCCCGGAATGTCGAGCTCGCGACCACGCGGGGCACCGGAACCAACGAAAATGACGTCGAAGTCATCCGCCATCAAAGCCTTCAGACTTTCGACTCGCTTTCCGGCGCGGAAATCGATTCCCAATCCGTCGATGTAGCCAACTTCTTCATCAATGACTTCTTCGGGAAGGCGAAACCTCGGAATCTGCGTACGTATCATTCCGCCCATCTTGTTATCGCCATCAAAAAGAACTACGTGATAGCCCAACGGGGCCAGATCACGCGCGACAGTCAACGAGGCCGGACCGGCGCCGATACAGGCAACCTTCTTTCCATTCTTTTTCGAAGCGGGTTTTGGCAGCCTGGGACGAATGTCGTCTTTGAAATCCGCGGCGACGCGCTTCAATCGGCAAATGGCAACCGGTTCGGGCTTTTCACCGTTGTTCTCCTCGACCCTGCCGCGCCTGCAGGCTGGTTCACAGGGACGATCGCAGGTTCGCCCGAGAATTCCGGGAAAAACGTTGGATTTCCAATTGATCATGTAAGCGTCGCTGTAACGTCCAGCCGCGATCAATCGAATGTACTCAGGCACTGGTGTGTGCGCGGGGCATGCCCATTGGCAATCTACGACTTTGTGAAAATAATCTGGCGCGCCGATATCAGTTGGCTTCAACGAATCCCCCTCACAAATGCTTTATAAAAGCGCCTCGAACCATTTCCTACCTGCCAAAAACCCAGAATAACAATGGGTTGGCGAATCTGGCGCGCCGCAAGTGGCGCACATAGTACCGTCTGGAATCCCTGATGAAAAGTCCGGATTGCGGCGAATACATACAATTTTTCATGTCGCTGGTGCCGGGTAGAGGAATCGAACCCCCGACCTTCTGATTACAAAGAAGATTATCTACTGTAACATACTGTTTTTGATGCTTTTTATTGGCTTATTAAACATAAGTGAATAATTAGTGAACAACAGCAAAGGAGATTATCAGTGAAACGCATAGCAATTTACACCTGTGTTTCCACAGTATCGCAATCCACAGAACAGCAACTGTTCACACTTCGCGAAACAGCAGGACGAACCCCAGAATCTTCAATCGTCGCAGAATTCACCGACACAATCTCAGGCACTACTGACTCACGCCCTGGACTAGATGCATGTCTTCTTGCAGCAAGACAGAAGAAATTTGATGTCCTTTATGTCTATTCAATAGATCGGCTTGGCAGATCCACCAAGAATCTGATTTCTGTTGTTGATCAACTTCAAGAGCTGAAGATTGATCTGTTCTTCTATCGGGAAGGTATTGATACTTCTACTGCGACAGGGAAATGTGTCTTCACAATTCTCGGAAGTGTTGCTGAACTAGAAAGAAACTTAATCCGCGAAAGGGTTATCGCAGGTCTTGAGAAAGCCAAGCGCAATGGTGTGAAACTTGGTCGCCCCTCCAAGATGAATTCTGGGATGGCGGGTGCAATACAATTACTGCGCGAAAAAGGTCTCCCGATCAAGAAAATTGCTGCTCAACTGCAGGTAGGTATTGGCACCGTCTACACCGCACTGTCAGCTGCGTAATTAGTTTCTCTTTTGTGCTGCTCGCCAGTCCCACGGAGCAGCAGCAGAAGGCGATGACCAAAGACCAAGACGCTGGTGTCGAGCGTCCTTCTCAGCAGCGGAATATCTTTCCTGCTCATCTTTAGTCTGATCGCTTAAGTACTTCTCGAACCACCATGCATTTCCTGTGGTGATCATCTCAAGAGGGACATCAGTTCCTGCACTGGTGAAGATGCGACAGACTTTTCGCTGATACCTGTCGGTCTTGAAGCAATCTAATGTCGGCGTCTCATTCTTCAGCATTGCGATCAGTGCATCGCGAGACTCAATTCCGTATTGTTGCTTAAGTTCTGGTGCATCAATTCCTGAGAGTCTGACTTGAAATCTATTTCCTGTTTTTGATTGTGCAGTGATCGTGTCCCCGTCATGAACGCGAATCACAACAACGCTATGATATTGCTGTGAAAAGCAGACCTGCGAAAAGCAGATCAGTACTGCAAGGAGCAGGAATCTTGGAAATGGCATATCTTGAATCATTGTTTCGTGAGATTGCATCATGACATTCAATCGCGCAGAGTTTCTTGCCGAAATGGAACGCCTGACGAAGATGGAGATTCCCTTTCTGGAGAACGAAGAATTTCAAGCCTCTCGCTTGATTGATGAAGAAATCATCAGAGCAAGGGAGGAGGACAAGGGGGAATGATGAAGAAACTACTGATTGGATTGATGTTGCTGGTGGTGTCGGGTGCTGCGAGTGCTGAGTGGACTGATGTTGGTGACAATGATGAAATTACACTTTACGTTGATAAGACAACGATTCGAAGAAATGGGAATTTGGTGAAGATGTGGATTTTGTATGACTTCAAGTCAGCATCAGTGGTTGTTGGTCTATCTTTTTTGTCGAATCGATCTCAGAATGAATATGACTGCAAAGAGGAGAAGTTCCGAATTCTTGAAATAAGTTATTTTTCTGGACAGATGTTAAGCGGCAAGGTTGTCATCTCTGAAGACAATATGGGAAGAAAGTGGGTGGCAGTGCCACCAAGCAGCGTCATGGAAGCACAGTGGAAGATTGCTTGCGGGAAGGAGTAATCAGGATCGGATTTATGCATAAAATCAATCATTGCTGAGTTGCAAAGAACGCATTTCAAAGATCGCAAGAATCACGGGTTCATCAGGTTTGTCGGAAATCGTCAGGTAGCGATGAGTAAATTCTTCAAGGAATTGTTTTACTTTCAAATTATTTTTTGCTCTTTTTTGCTTTCTGTTCGGTTCGGAGTCATTACTGATTTCAGGATTCAGATCCAAAATTAGGCTGGCATGGTCATTAATAAGCTGCTGAATCGGTTTTATTGTTTTTTTCATGTTCGGTGTCTTTGGTTTAATGTTATTTCTCATTGCAAGATCGCGATTAGGACGACGTTCCCTTTCTTTTCACGTTTCGCCCGAGCGACGACGTCCCTGAGAAATGGCGAAACATCAGTCGTGAAATTTCTTGCAAAGAGAACAAAATCTTTTCTGATGAGAGTTGCATCAGATCCCTTGAGCGACTTGGATAAAGAATCAAGTTCACGCATCGCTCATCCCCACAAGCTGTTTTTCACATAATCATTTATGTGACGGGACAGAATTATTCTTCCGAGCGTTGACTTCTTCAACGAATAACTTTTAGCAATATTGGTAAGAAGTGGCCCCGAAAATTTGAACGGCACTATAAGTGGAAACTCCGCGCACAATGCTATTCCGAAGACGGAATGGCGAGAAG
>CAIUKQ010000404.1 GCA_903899705.1 uncultured beta proteobacterium | reverse complement strand
TCCTGCCGGACCTGCCCGGCGTTGCGTCATTCTTTGTGAGCGGCGCATCGTTCGCCATACCCGCGGGATTCACGACGGTCTGGAGAACCCGCGGACCAATCAGAAAATGACCCTGCATTCCAGCGGTTCCGGGCAAGCAGCATCTAACCGAACCGCGACTGGAAGGAGCGGCACTCAAAACCAACGACGCAGCAGCAAACCGGTTTGAGGCAATGGCTTCCGGGCAAGGTGCTGGTACAAGTCAAGCCACGCCGTACAGGCATTCCCACGCGACCAGCGTATCGCCTGAATCCTCATCCAGTGTGAGGACAACCCGGATTCCGTAGCCTTCCACATGTGCAACCGCGCCTATATCGCCAAGGAAGCGGGCATGCCCAGCAAGCCCAGCCCCGACGGCGGCCAAGGCGCGGTCGAGATCGGCGGCGTCGCGGTCGGCCCGCTGGTCGGCGGCGCGGTCGGTTCGCATATGAAGCTGCCGGACCAGGCCTGCGTGATGCAGAGCCTGGAGCTGGCCAAGACCGGATCGACGGTGGCATGGGCCGATGGCGGCATCAGGTTCGATACGCAGCCGACCCGCACCTTTTATCGCGACGGCGGACAGCCCTGCCGCGAATACCGCGCCACCGCGCATCTGGGCAAAAGCAAGGACGAGCAGATCATGGGCACAGCCTGCCGCGCCGATGACGGGACGTGGGAGCCGGCTTAAGCTTCATCGTTCGGATGAGGGAAACATCGAAACGGCCGGCGAGAAATCTCCGGCCGTTTTTCTTTAAGCCCGCATAACTCCGTCATCGCGAGGCTTGTGAAAACAAGCAGTGGCGATCCATGCATGGATTGCTTCGTCCCTCCGGTCCTCGCAATGACAAACGGTTACGCCGCGATCAGCCCAGATGCACCTCGGCGATGCGGGCATGCCGCCCATGTACCATCTCCAACTGAACGGATTCCCCTGACATACTCTGCCAATCGCGGTGAACCGCGACTACGCTCGCGTGCGTAAAAATATGACAGGGGGGATGAACATGCAGTGGTACGATTATCTGTACTGTTTCCTGGGCGGCGTCTTCACCGCGAATTTCTTTCCGCACTTCATCCGGGGTGTTACCGGCGCGCAATTTCCCACACCGTTTGCCAAACCGCCGGGACGCGGAATGTCATCCGCACTCGTCAATGTCCTGTGGGCGTTGCTCAATATTGTCGTGGGATATGCGTTCCTGTGGGCAGCGGGTTTCTCCCGCCTGGACATCCCGTCCCTCGTTACGGCGTTCGTGGGGTTCGCCCTGATGAGCATCCTGCTGGGCCGCACATTTTCGCAGCGCGTGGGGACGTGATTTAAGGGCCGCTTGGTTCGGTTAGAAACATCGAGACGGCCGGGCACTTAAGCGTCCGGCCGTTTTTCTTATGGTGTCAGGGGCAGCAGGCGCCCGGCTCCACCTGCTTCGGGGGACATACGACGCTCCCATACGAGCAGAACACACAGCAATCGCCCGCCCGCCGCCAAAGGCGGCTCTTTGCGTCACGCAATTAGCGCCCTCCGGGCGCCGGCCGCAGCAATTTTCCGCAGCCGGTGCAGTCGTAAAAGAACTGGCACGCGTCGACCGGCATCGTCTCCGTTTTGACGGTCCCGCATTCGGGACAGGTCAGCGTCGATTCCAGCACCATCGCATTGCGCCTACGTCAGATGCGCCTCGGTGATGCGAACATGCGCGTCGGTCAGGTGGAAGCCGTATTTCTCGATGTCATCGATGCACGCGGTGACGTCAAAATTGGTATTCACCTCACCCCGTTTCAGATCGAAAGACTTGAACGCGGTCCACGGTCCGTACTGCGCCGGTAGATTTGCGTTAACCTCGTCGCAGGTGAAGCCGAAGACGCGGC
>CAIUKQ010000403.1 GCA_903899705.1 uncultured beta proteobacterium | reverse complement strand
CGGCCCCAATGTTGATGAAAATTTCATTCGTTTCACCGATTCAGCGAAATCGCGTTCAAGCATTGCTTCGCGCGACTACTTATTCAGCGATTCCTTAAGGATTTATCATGGCCTCAAAACTCAATCCGCCTTTCCGCGCGGAACACCTGGGCAGCCTGCCCCTCCCGCCGCATCTCATCGCCGCTCGAAAACAATGGGAGGAGGGCAAACTTCCCATCGAGGAGTTGCGAACCATCGAGGACTCCTGCATCAGCGAATCCGTGGCGATGCAGGAGAGCACCGGCATCCGGGTGATTACCGACGGCGAGTTCCGAAAATACTCGTGGCGCGACCTGCTGTTTGACTCCACCGACGGCTTCGGAAAAAAGGCGAATGAAAGCGATTTCACCTTTACCGATTTCTCCGGCACCAAACGCAAGGGAAATGACGTTCCCGATGTCATCGGCAAGCTGAAGCGTCGGGATATGATGGCGCCGGGATTCGCCTTCGTGAACAGCCTGACCGGTCGTACCGTCAAGGCAACCCTGCCCTCTCCTTCGGTGAATCATTTTTTCCGCGGCGACAAGATGCTGGAAAAATCGCCGTACAAGGGCGACCGCAAGGCCTACTTCGCCGACATCGCCGCGATCTACCGCCAGGAAATCGCCGACCTTGCCGCGCAGGGCTGCACCTACCTGCAGATCGATGACGTGCCCAGCGCCGTGCTGTGCGACCCGCGCAACAAGGAGATCGTCCGCGCGCGCGGCGAGGATCCGGAAAAACTGATCGACGAATATTTCGAACTGCACAACCAGGCGGTGAGCGAGCGCCCCAAGTCCATGCGGCTGGCGGTGCACCTGTGCCGCGGCAATTCGGGACACGGGCAGGCGAGTGGCGGCTACGAGCCGATTGCCGAGCGCCTGTTCAACACGGTCTCTGCCGATGCCTATTTCCTGGAATACGACACCGAACGCGCCGGCAGCTTCGAGCCGCTTCGCCATCTGCCGAAAGATCGCGTGGCTGTCCTTGGCATCCTCTCCACCAAGCTTCCCGCCCTCGAGCCTGAGGACGAAGTGCGCCGCAAAGTCGATGCCGCGGCAAAGTTCGTGGACATGGATCGACTTTGCCTTAGCCCCCAATGCGGTTTCTCCTCGAGCAATCTCTCCGCGCGCTTCTCGGTCGAAGAGCAGCAGAAAAAACTTGTGCACCTGGTGTCTCTCGCGACAAAGATCTGGGGGTCTGCTTGATTTTCGAAACCACCGGCAATCACCTCACCCGTTTCAGGCGGCACTGATGGACGCCAGGCAGGCTCGCGACATCGTCCTCGTGCACAGTTCGGACGTGCACCTGGACCACGATTCCGAGGAACGCGGCACCGGCGACAGCACCCGCTACCTCGCGGCGGTGTTCCGCGCGGCGCGGGCGGCCTCGGCCGACCTCGTGCTCCTGGTCGGTGATACGTTTGAATCCAACCGGCAGCCGCCCGAATTCATCGACCGGGTGGCCGCCATGCTCGCCGAAGCACCGGCACCGGTGGTGTTGCTGCCGGGCAACCATGACCCACTGGTGCCCGACACGCTGTACCGCCGCATCCAGATGGCGAACATCGCTTCGCTGCACATCCTGGGCCTCACCCACGATGAATGGATTGCCTTCGACGACATGGATCTCGAAGTCGGAGGCCGCGCGCATCGCGACTACAACGACATGATCCCCTTTGAAGATATCCGCAGCCGCAGCCGCAGCTGGCATATCGCGCTGGGACATGGCCATTACGAACCGGTACCGGATCGAAACGTTCCCGCGCGCCCCTCCTGGCTGATCGGCGACGCGGAACTGGCGGCAACCGCCGCCGATTACATCGCCCTCGGGCACTGGAACCGCGCGGTGAGAGTTGGCGGCGACGATGTTCTCGCCCACTACTCCGGTTCGCCGGATCTGGCGAAGTCGGTCAATGTGGTGCGACTGGTCGCTGGTGGCGGGGTCGAGGTCAGTGCGGCGGCACTGGATCTGTCCGACTAAGAAAAATCAATAAACTGTTTTAATTCAATTGGTTGTGTTATTCCGCAAGAACAGCATCAATGAACATGCTCCTCGGGCGCGGCCTCGCGGGGAATCTCCTTCTGCAGTAATTCGGCTTGGGTCGCAATCGCTGCGGGATCACTCCATGCCTTGCTTTCTACGGGCAGCCAGCGCGCGCGAATGTAGCCTTGTTTGTCGATCAGGTACTCGACGTGCCGCGGCCAGGAATCAGCCGGGTCATCGGAGAAGCTGCCCGCGAACAGCGCATAGGTCGCCTGTATCTCGCTGTTGCCTTCGGTGACCGCCGGCAATGTGAAATTCGCGACGCGATGTCCGGCAGGCACCGCGATGATTTCCATGCCGGCGGCGGCCAGACGTTGCAGTGAAGCCCCCAGCGTGGCGAGGCGCGATTCCGATTCCCTGCCCGCGGTGATCACCAGCAGCACCAGCCTGTCACCGCGAAAGTCCTTCAGTGTCCGTGTCTCGCCGGTGGACGTCGCATAAGCAAAATCCGGAGCCACCAGCCATGGCCGGTCTTCGATGATGGGTGCCAGCGCGCGAGCGCGTTTGGCGGCGGCCAGCGCCCGCACGTAGTTGATCAAGTCCCAGCGATCATCTTCCGTCAGCACGCCCTCGAATGGCTGCATGGCGGTATTCGGCACCCCCTTGCTGATCCACCAGAAGAGGTCGCCGACGGTGTGCGCATTCGCGTGACGGCCGGCCAGGTCCGCAGGTCTGGGATTCAGGCCCTCTCCGGCGGGACCATCGCCATAACCCAGTGCGCCGTGACAGGCGAGGCAGTTCTTTTCATAGAGCGCCTTTCCACCTGCGACGGATATGGCGTTGTAGGCCACCCCCGGACGACGATAGGTGGCGGGGTACGCATCGGTCGTGACATTGGTGATCACCAGAGTCCCGGCGTAGACCAGAAGGGCCGAGCCCAGCGTTGCACTGAGAATGCGAAAGCGCCGGCTCAGGAAAGCGAACTGGAGCACGAACAATCCGATGAGGCACCAGGCCAGTCCAACCTCGACACTTGCGCGCGCCTTGGGCGCGGTGTCTAGCGACACCCAGTCCCAGCGAAATGCGAAGGGCCAGTCGGGTTGGACGTGACGGGCCGGTGGCGTTGTTCCAAGAATTCCGACGATGGCAAGGATGCCCAGACCCAGCAACGCTTCAATAACCGCATTGCGCGAGAGTACGCGGACGGCTCCCGGCAAGCCCCGGAAATCGCCGGTGACGCCCGCAATCACCGGATTAACCTTCAGAAAATTGACCGCCGCAACGCCGAGCATGGGGAGCAGCAGGAACAGTTTCAAGAGCAGCAGATGGCCGTAGGCCGTGCCCACCAACTGCGGCACCCCGCCGACCAGAATCCAGGTGTTGATGGCGCCGGTGACGCCCAGCGTGGATACACAGATGATGCCCAGCAGTGAAAACCGGCGCGTGATTTCCCGGACAGCGGAAACGCCGGATTCACCGGGAATCCGGATGAATCGCTGAAGGGCGATCCCCAGAGGGACCAGGGCTCCCACCCACGCGCCGGCAGCGAGCAGGTGAAGGATGTCTGAAGCACTGTGGATGATCAACTCAGCGCCCTCACCCGCGGCCGCGTGACCTGACAAACCCAATGAGCCGAGAAGAGTGAGGCCGAGGATCAGGCCAATGCGGTCCCGGACCCCGCCATTGTCATTGGCGCGATCCGGGCGCAGCAGCAGCAACAAAAGCACCGCGGCAATGGCCATCCGGCCGAGCCAGACGTTCCCGTACAGTGTCTGCGTCAACAGCGGCGCCAGCGTTGTCAGCGTCGCGGCAATGGACGATGCCGCAATGCTTTCACCGCCCTCGCCGACGGTGATCGCCTGCATCCAGAGCCCGGCAATCGCCGAGACAATGGCAACGATCAGGCACCAAAGCGTGAGCCGGCGGAAACCCGGCAGAAGCGTGCTTGCCCAGGTGAGTTGCGCCCCTCCTGCATCGCGAATGGCGGGCCGGACCACCCATTCCGCAAACGCGTGGCTGCCCGCAAAGAGCACAACTGCCGTGATATGGAAAAAGCGGGCCAGCGCCGCCAGATCCGTCATTGCCGGATGGTGAAGGAGAACTGGTTCTCGACCACGTGCCCGTCGGTGGACAGAACGCGGTATTTGACGGTGTAACTGCCGGGAGGCAGGGACTTGATCGCGGCATGGATGCTCTTGGGGTCATCAACCGCGATTTCCACCGCGCCAGTCTCCACGGGCTCCCCTCTGCCATCGACGAGGGAAAGCGAGGAGTAACGGATTTCCAGCCGCTCGTTGAACCAGAGTTGGATCTGCGCCGGAGCACGATAGAGGACGGCGCGCTGGGCGGGAACCGATTTGACCAGCGAAGCGTGCGCCCAGGCCCAGCCGGGCATCAACAATGCGGATATCAGGAGTGCCAGTCTCAACATTTTCAGGGCGCTGTTTTGTCCAGGGGGAATCCCCGCCGCACCCAGCCGGAAAACCCTTCGGGCATGACGAAGATATTGCGATTGCCACTATACTCGAGAAAGATGGCCCGGTCGGCAACTTCGGCATGACGACAGTCGCAATAAAGCACCACGCGCCCGGTCCTGGGCACTTCATTGAATCGCTTGGGCAATTCGGCCACCGGAATGGATTTGGCGCCGGGCAGCCGGCTTTGCAGGAATTCACCGGCGGGGCGCAGGTCGATGAAGATGATTTTTTCGCCCGCATCCAGAAGCTGCTTCACGCGGTCGGCCTCGAGGTTGTCCACGGTGTCCTCGACGCCGTGCCCCGCGCGCGCCGCGGGCACACACAGCAAAAACGCGCAAACTGCGACCGCCGCAATCGCAATCCACCCGCGTTTCATGCGACGCGCCACCGATCGATCATTTGCCGGCCGGCTTTGACTCGTAATTCACGACCACATTCTTCAAGTCGGGCGTCCAGGACACCGTGCCCTTCACGCCGGGCGTGTAGCGCAGGATCCAGAATCCGCCACCCGGATCCGAAGAGGTGGCAAACACCAGGCCATTGTCGTGGACGAACACATCGTCGGCATGACCGCTGTCGGACTTGGCGCGCAGGAACACGGGCGGCACGAAGTGGCCGACCGCCTTGGCCGCATAGGGATCGGAGATGTCGATGGCCCAGAAGCCGGAGTTCTCCCAGGCGCTGAACACGATATTGCCCTTCACCATGCGCTCGATGTCGTGAATGCCGAAGCGCCGGCCCGGACGATCCGGAGGACAGGACTTGTTCAAAGGAAGGCGGAACGTTCCGATCTGCACGGGGTTGGGTTCGTAGCGTACATCGAGGATATGCAGGTAGCCGAACGGACAATCGGCCGGCGTCAGCTGTTCGTCCGTGGCCATGATGATGTCCGGCCTGCCGCCATGCGCGGGGACCTTGATGCCGATGCTGTGTGTATTGCCCTCCTCGGGCGGCGACCACTTGATCTGGCTCACCTTGACGGGATTGCGAACGTCGCTGATGTCCAGGGTGATGACGCCCATGTCGCGGTAGGCAAGGTAGGCGCGGTCCTTGTAGAGGGTCATGTCGTGCAGCGACACCCAGAGGTTGGGCAGGCGCTGGCGCAGCCCCACTGCATCGGCAACCCAGTTTGGCGGCTGTTTTTCCCCCGCCGCGGTGTTTTGCCCGGGATACCACCAGCGCGCAACCTCCTTGGGATTCGCCGGGTCGTTCAGGTCGACAATAACCAGGATGTTGTTGAAAAAGCCGTCCATCTGCGTCGCGACAAAGGCGTACTTTCCACCCTTGGGATCTTCGTATAGCGAGAATCCGTGCGTGCCGCGCAGGGGCGCGAGCGCCGTGCGGAAGAAACCCAGTTCCTGGGGTTTCGCCGGATCCTTGACGCTGTAGATGCGAATGCCGGAAACCCAGTCCTTGTATTTGTCATCACGCACGCCTTCCTGATTCACGAGCAGGAGATCGCCCATCACATCGATGTACTGGCTTTGCACGCTGGGATGGTTGGTGGTCTTGGAGAGTATTTTCGGTTTTGTGGGGTCGCTCACATCGAGGATGCTGAATCCCTTGTAATTCGAGATATAGGCGATGCGACCGTCCTTGCTGATGCGAAATTCCGCCGCTTCGTCCCATCCGTCGATATCGCTGTAGGAAAGGATGGTGAAGTTCTCGATCGCCCCGTATCCGGGCTGCGTCTGCCGGCTCTCGCCGAGGATGGCCGTCTGGCCGAACGCCACCGTTGAGGCCCCCAGCCACAACAGTGTCGACAATCCGGTTATCCACCGGCGCATGCCTCGCTTTAACATCATCGGATCTCTCCTCCTCGTGAATTCGGTGTCGGCCTACGCCGCCTGCTTTGCCGAATCCTTCTGCAGGCGCGGCAACACTTCCTTTGCCATCAGGGTGATCTGGTCACAGGCTTCCTTGTGCGTCATGTGGCCGGCGTGGCCCATCATCAGGAAATTGCCCAGACCGCCGACGCGCTCATCGAACTCCTGAAGCTGCGCGGTGACGTCATCCGGCGTGCCCACGAACATGATGCCCGCCTTGACCAGATCCTCCAGGTCTCCCTTGAACGCGTCGACCCGCTTGCCGTCCTTTGTCGTCACCATGGGGCGACCGGCGCCCTTCAACATGCGCGCGGCATCGGGTACGGAAAAATAGCCGGGCGGCGTATTGAAGGGTTCCGCCACGACCGAACTCGAACGCAGGTACCCGGCCATGATCTCCGCGCGGCGCCAGGCTTCCTTGCGGTCATCGGCGATGGCCACAATGCCCAGATAGGCGAAGCGGTCCAGGGCGGGCACCGGCTTTCCAAGGTCGGCGCAGGTTTTGCGATAGACATCAAACACCGGTTTGGTGTCGTAGCCTGAAAGAAACGTCGCCAGCACATACCCGCGCTCGGCAATCTCGCGCACGTTTTGCGGACTGCGGCCGGTGATCCACACCGGCGGATGCGGCTGCTGCCAGGGCTGTGGCCAGACATTGACCTGCGGATACTGGAAGTGCTCGCCCTGCCACTCGAATGGCCCGGTGCGCGTGGACATCGCCTTGATGATGAGGTCGTGCGCCTCCCAGAAACGGTCCATCTGGCCCACGGCTGATCGCACCGACAGGGGAATCTCATACTGGATGCCGCGCACCAGGCCCATCTCGAGCCTTCCGCGAGAGAGCACGTCGATCACCGCGAACTCCTCCGCGACGCGCACCGGATCGAGGCGATTGGCGATCGGATAGCCAAGGGTCAAAAGGCGCGCGCGTTTGGTCTGCCGCGCGAGCACCGCGAGCGGAATGGCCGCAACCGGGCACACGCAGGTGGCGGTCGCGTGATGCTCGTTGATCATGATGTCCAGGCCCATTTCGTCCGCGTGCAGCCATTCATCGAGGCGCTCGTGGTAAATGGTGGCCAGTTCCTTCGGGTCGCATTGCGAATTGGGTATGGCAACCCGGATGGACTTGTTGTCCTCGGTCCACGCCTTGGGATAGGGCTGCTCGGAAAAGTGATAGAACCTCATGGGGCGCTCCTGTTCAGGCTTTGACGACGGCCGGGGCCCGGCTGGCAAATTTCAGAATGCGCTGCGCGGTTTCAGCGGGCTTTTCAATGTGCGGGAAATGTCCGGCACCGGAGATGGAATCGTAGGTGCCGCGCGGAAGCGCTTCGGCATAGGAGACGCCCAGACTGGCCGGCACAATGGCGTCGCTGCCTCCCCACAACACCAGCGAGGGAATGCGGATGCGCGGCAGGCGCCCGCGCAGCTTGGGGTCATGCATGTAGGGATTCCAGCCGTACATGGCGGTGGCATCCCAGTTTCGGGCAATCACCGACCGCTCCTCGTCGGAGGATTCGGGGATACCGCTCCGAGCGAATGACGCATCGTGGTAATAGAGCTCCTCGAGACGGGGGCGGGGTGTTGCAAAAAAATTCAGGAAATCATTGCCGCTGCCCGAACTGAATTTCACGCCCAGCGCATCGATCAGCACCAGCCCCGACATGCGCGAGGTGTTCTTCACCGCCATTGCCGCTGCAATCCATGCGCCGAAGGACGAGCCCACAACCGTGACCTCGCTCCAGTCAAGCGCCTCCAGCAGATCGAGGTAGTAATAGGACAGATCCTCGACGGTGTTCATGCCCTTGCGAAGGTCGGACCTGCCGAATCCCGGGTGGGACGGCGCAAAAACCTCGGCACCTGCGGACAGGGCATCGACAAAGGCGTCGGCGCCATGCAGACCCAGGTGGGGATGCAGAAACAGTATTCGCCGTCCCTTTCCCTGCCGGATGACTTCCAGCCTTATGCCGGCGATTTCTTCGATGACGGGAGTTTGCATGCTTTGATCAATATGAAAATGAATTTTCCCCGCAACATGCGGGCAGCCGGATGGCCGGGTGCGAAGCCGCGATACTTTAACGCCATTCGGACATTCCTTCAGCGAGGGCGTTGACGCTGCCACCGCTGATATGGTCTGATCGCGACTCTTCTCAAGCACGCCCCCGAAAGTCCGGCCGTGAAATCCGGCGAAGACCGCTTTCCCGTCACCCCATTGTGGAGCCACTGAAATGAATCCGAAAATCACCTTCGCCTGCAGCCTGTATGACCGCATGCAGGCGCTGCACACCGGCGAGGTCAAACCCGAGGGTGTGGACCTCGAATTCATTCCCGTCGAATGGGCCCGCCAGATCTTCGACCGCATGGCGGGCGAGCAGGCCTTCGACGTGTCGGAGCTGTCGAGCTCCGAATTCATCGCCCGAAAGGACGCCAACCAGTGCCCGTTCGTGGCCCTGCCCGTGTTCCCCTCCCGCACCTTCCGGCACAACACCATCTGGATCAACCGCAAGTCGGGCATTAAAAAGCCCAAGGACCTGGAGGGCAAACGCATCGGCGTGCCGCTCTACACCATGACGGCGGCGGTATGGCAGCGCGGCCACCTGATGGATGACTATGGCGTGGATTTCTCGGGCGTCAAATGGGTGCAGGGAGCCATCAATTCTTCCGGCGCACACGGCGATCCCACCGTGCTGCCGCTGCTGAAGCCGGTGAACATCGAGGTCAACCATTCCGGCAAGTCGCTCTCCGACCTGCTGAGCGAAGGATCGATTGACGCCATGATCGGCACCAACAATCCGGAATCCCGCAGGACCAATCCGGACGTGCGACGGCTATTCCCTGATTTCAAGGCCGTGGAGATGGATCTCTACAAGCGCACCGGTATTTTCCCCATCATGCACATCGTGGCAATCCGCAAGGAAGTGTACGAAAAGCATCCGCAGATCGCGCAAAGCCTGTACGACGCGTTCTGCGCCTCCAAGGCCCTGGGCTTGAAGCGCCTGCGCCACTTCGGCGCGCTGCGCTCCATGCTGCCCTGGCTGACCGCCGAGGTGGATGAGATTGATGAAGTATTCGGCCACGACCCCTGGCCCTATGGCGTGAAGGCCAATCTGCCCACCATCACCACGCTCGTCCGCTACCTCGCCGAGCAGAACATCATCCGCGCACCCCTGCCCGTGGATTCCATATTCCTTCCCGTTTCAGAAAGCCAGACATGAAAATCGTCGTATTTGGAAATGACCGTCGCGTCGGTGTCCTCGCCGGCGACAACATCATTGACCTCAACAAAGCCAATGCCGCCCTCCCCTCCCGACTCGACGCCTTCATTGCGGCCGGTGACGAAGCCATCGAGGCCACAAAGCACGCCCTCGCCAAAGGAGACAAGGCCGCGACCGTTGCAGGCGACAGCGTCAAACTTCAGGCCCCGTGGGCCGGCAAACGCCTCGCGATGGCGGGCGGCAATTTCGCCGACCACCTTGCGGGCATGAATGCCAACCTGCATGGCATACCGATCACCGGCGATTCAATCAAGGCGGCCTACGATCAGGCGCGCACCCGCGGCCACTGGGGATTCTGGAAGGTGCTCGACGAAGTGGCCGGCGACGGCGACGACGTTCCCTACCCCGCTAAGAAGACGAAGTACTTCGACTACGAGGGCGAAGTCGCCATTGTCATCGGCAAGCGCGGCAAGGACATTCCCGCCGCGAAAATCCGAGATCACGTCTGGGGAGTGACACTCTCCAACGACTGGAGCTGCCGCGACGGCATGGACGCGCCGAAAATCGTCCAGTACAACATGGTCAAGAACTTCGACCGCGCCTGCTCCATCGGCCCCTGCATCGCCGTGGGCGAGGAAGCCTTTGACAACATCGACCTCGAGACCCGCGTGAACGGTCAGGTGCGGCAGAGCTTCAATTCGAAGGACATGATCTTCACCTTCGGCGAAGTGCTGGAATACCTCTCGGTGGAATTCACCTTCGTGCCCGGCGATGTCATCTGCGGCGGCACAGCCGCAGGCACCGCGGCGGACCGGACCAAGCCGGTGCCCGGACAACCCAAACCCACCGAACTGTTTCTCAAGGTCGGCGATATGGTGGAGGTTTCCTCGCCGCAGATTGGAAAACTGCGCAACCGGATTGTCTGAGTCAGGTTTCGGCGAGAATTTGTTTCACCTTCGGCCAGGCCTCACTGCCCTTTTCTTCCATCAGGGGAAGGTATTTCGGATTGAACCAGGCGGCGAGCGCATCCTGGTAGGCCTTGCGATTACGCATGCGCTCGTACCATCCCGCCACCCTCGGCCTGCCCTCGAGCATGCCAAGGAATTTCAGGTGATCGAGCCGCGTGAGGTAGGGTGCGTAGGCCACGTCCGCGAGCGTGTACGTGGATCCAAGCAGCCACGGGCCCGCGGCAAGCGCCGCGTCCATGTCTGTGAGCATCTTGTCCATGCGTTTGATGGCGGCGGGGAAAGCGGGGTTGTCCGGCCCCTTGCGCCACATTTCCACCTGTTGGCGGTATGACGGACCTTTGAAGCGCACCTGCTCCTCAATCAGCTCAGGCGTGTACTGGTGATGGAAGGCAATGCTCACGCTCATGGTGCCGGTCGCGGCGAAGATGCTGTCGTCGATCTGCTTGGTCCAGTGGCGCACACGGGCATGGCCCTGCGGCGAGTCCGGACGCAACGGATTATCCGGAAACGCCTCGTCAATGTACTCGTTGATGATGACCGATTCGCACACCACGAACCCGTCGTGAATCAGCGTGGGCACCACGCCTTTCGGATTGAGCCTGACGTATTCGGGCTTCTTCTGATCGCCCGAGCGAAGGTTGATGTGATGACCGGTGTACTCGAGCCCCTTTTCCGCCAGCGCAAGGCGTACCTTGGCGGCGCAGACGGACATGTCGTTGTGATAAAGCACAAGCATTCCGGCTCCCTTCGATTGAATGATATTCAGCCACCGCGTAACGAACTTATCGAGCATCCCAGGGGTTAAAAAGCGAAACACCGGAAGACTCGAAATCGGCGACGTTCCGGGTTACGACAGTCATGCCATGGACCAAGGCTGTCGCCGCAATAAGTCCATCGCGTATCGGACGGGGATCCGGGACATGAAGGCTGGCAGCGCGCCTGGCCACAACAATGTCAACGTGAAGGATACGGCCGTCAAATGCCGGAAGTACATGGGATTCCAGCCAGGTCCGCAAAGCCGCACCTTGCGCAGGATCGCGTCGCTCAATGAGCAACACGCCGATTTCCAGTTCCTGGATTGTTATTGCCGAAAGATACAGGTCATTGGCATCAATGCTATCGGCCCATCGCGCGACATTGGCATCCGCCTTGCCCGATCGGATTTTTCGCATTTCGGATACGACATTGGTATCCAGCATATACATCAGGAAAGATCCGCGGCCCTGGCGACCTCGTGCCTATGCGGAACCTCGAGTTCAATATCCTCGATGCCGGGCATTGCGAGGAGATCGGCGATTCTCGAATGGCCTCGCGAAATCTTCCTGTACTCGCTGTAGGTCAGCAGCACATGCGCCGGCCGGCCACGATCGGTGATGATCACGGGGCCCGACTTTGCGGCTTTTTTGGCCTTGCTGGCATCCTGATTGAACTGGCGGCTTGAAACGGTTGTGATGGTCATGGCGACCCCTGCATATGAATCAATGTAGGTACGTTACCACAAGCAACTGGCAACAGAAAATAATGTTGCTACAAACCTACTATACACATTAACTATATGATAAATATAACTATTGTTCTATCCTATCACCGGTAACTGAAGATAGGAATCCCTGCCGGGACCTGAATGCACAGTCTGTTCGCCGGAGAATTTCTCCGCTGGCCGGTCGATGGGATCGGCATGAACGAACGGCCCCGAACCCCTGTGCGTGCCGGTGGCGCCCTCGCGCTCGAAGTCGCGCCCTGCCAGCGTCAGGGTTAGGCGGGAACCCTTGGGCAGGGCATGTCGCCAACGAATCGGAAACCGGCGCAGTCTTTACGAGTGGTTACAGGCCCGCGTCGAAATACAGTTTTTCGGCCCGCGTGTTGCCCAAGGGATATTGCGTGCCCCGAACGGTGCGCGCAATGCCGTCATCGGTGGAACGCACCTCGATCTCAACGCGGGGCTCTGATTCCCATCCATTGTCGATGCCCTGCAGGTAGCGATCGAAGAATTTTCTCTACAGGGCCACGTTCTTCGGCATAAAGAACGAGACAAAATAGGAGCCGCGCTGGATTTTCAGCCACATGTATTGCCCCGAGGAGTGGCGAAACACGTCGGGATGGTTTTATCTGCATGGAAATCAGGCTTTGATCAATTACTGAAGTCTCGCGTGCCATTCGCGCATGGCCTGTGCCATCGCAGCCTCGCCGGCCGCCTCGAGGCGCGGTGCATAGTCTTCGGTATACAAGCGATACAAGGGGAGCAACCCGGCGCGCACAACCCGTGCGACCCCGGGATCGTCCGCTGCATACGGCGCGCTGCGCCACGCATAGGCCTGACGCGCAAGGTCGGCGGCCGGACCGCCCTCGACCGACAGGAAATGTTCCACCGCCGCATCATTGGTGCCGACGCAGCCGGTGCGCGCCGTATAGAGGAATCGCACCGGGAACAGCACGCGCTTGGTGAGCGGCCGCACCCCTGCACGGATCAGCCCGGCGGGTTCGCGCAATTCCGCGACGACCTGCGGCGTTGCCATGTTCTTCAGCGACATGGCGGCTGCCGACAGAACCATTGAAACCAACGTTGGCCTTTTCACCATCGCGCGGATATCCCGACCGGCAAGCAGCCGGCCGTTTTCGATGAGATCGAGGCAATCCACGGGAGGATAGCGGCCGCCTTCGGTAACTCCGGCCAGAGATTCGGGAGACCCCCAGAAAAGCGACAGCCTGTCGGCAAGCGGCAGGCCGGTCACCCTGACCCCGGCATTGAGGCTGGTGATGGCCTCGGCATCGGCCGTGCCCAGCGGATCAGCGAGCACGAGGCCCAGATCCACATCGCTGACATGGGAACTGAACCCGCCGTGCGCAAGGCTGCCCAGGGCGTACGCCGCGACCAGGCGGTCGCCGAACATCACCTTGGCCCGGGTCAGTGCCGCCTGCAGCACAGCATTACCGATCTCCGGATTCACATCTTTCAAAACCATTGAAATCCTTTCAGGTCCGCGGACGGTAGCCATTAATCCAGCATTGGAATCTTTGCTTCCCTGACAATGCGCGCGTACTTGGCGATGTCGGCGCGGTAGCGTGCGGAGAATTCGTCGGGTGTGCTGCCCGATGCGTCGCCGCCCCAGCCCGGCACCCGGGCGGCAACCTCCGGCATTTTCAAAATCGATCGCGTGTCGTCGGCGATGCGCAGCAGCACTTCGCGCGGGGTACCGGCGGTGGCGAATACACCGATCCATCCCAGCAGTTCGACGCCGGGATATCCCGCTTCGGCAATGGTCGGGACATCCGGGGCGATGGCTGCGCGCTGGTTGCCCGTTACCGCCAGAGCCCGTACCCGTCCGGACTTCACATGCTGCAAAAGAGCAATCGGGGTGAGAAACGCGTATTGCACCTCATCCGAAATCAACGCCGGTTGCAACGGCGCATCGCCCTTGTAGGGAACGTGCACCACGTTGATGCCGGCCTCCAGGCGAAACAGTTCCGATACAAGATGCGGACTGCCGCCGCTGCCGGTCGAGCCGAAATTGAGCTTGCCGGGCTGCGCCTTGGCCAGCGCCACCAATTCCCTGACTGTGGTCACCGGCACCTTGATGTTGGTTCCCAGCATCAGGTAGGTCGTGATGATCTGGGTCACCGGCGCGAAATCCCTGATCGCGTCATAGGGCAATTTCGCATACTGGACCGCGCTGCTCGCCTGGCTGGTGGAGTTGATCAGCAGTGTGTAGCCGTCCTTGGGCGCCTTGGCGACCACATCCGCGCCAATGGTGCCCCCCGCACCGGCGCGGTTCTCAACCACCACCGGCTGCTTCCATGCCTCGGAAAACTTCTGCGACATGGCGCGCGCGACAGTATCGATACCGCCTCCCGCCGACACCGGAACAATGACCCTCACCGGCTTGACCGGCCAGGCCTGGGCAAGGACAAACTGAGGCAAACCTGCCGCCAAAACAAAAAAAGTCACCCGTGCCGAATATCTGAACATGTTTTCTCCTGAATTTGTGCTCATGTTACCGGCTGGGTCCCACGCGCGCCTGTGCGCGTCGTAAATTGCCTCACGCACAGGAGACGCGTTGTACACTCGCCGCAGTTTCAATATGGAGTTCTGAAAATGTCCGCTACCCCCTCTTCCCCGAACGGTGCCGCACTCAAGGGCATTCGCGTCATCGACCTCACCCAGTTCGAAGCCGGTCCTTCGTGCACCGAGACACTCGCCTGGCTGGGAGCCGATGTCATCAAGGTCGAGCCCCCGAATGGCGAACAAAGCCGCGGCGCCTCCACCGACAAGCGCGGCGTGGATTCACCCTACTTCATGCTGTTGAACGCCAACAAGCGATGCGTGACGCTCAACCTGAAGGACGAAAAAGGCAAACAGATCCTGCGCGACCTGATCAAGACGGGCGACATTTTTGTTGAAAACTTCGGCCCGGGCACCATCGAGCGCATGGGCTTCTCCTACGACGAAGTCAAGAAGATCAATCCGCGCATCATTTACGCGCAGATCAAGGGCTTTGCCTCCGACGGGCCGTACGCCAACTACCTCTCCTTCGACATGATCGCGCAGGCCACCGGCGGTTCGATGGCCATCAACGGCATGCCCGACGGCCCGCCGCTGCGCTCCGGGGCGACCATCGGCGACACCGGCAGCGGCCTGCATACCGTGATCGGCATACTCGCGGCGCTCTACCAGCGCGTCGCAACCGGCCGTGGCCAGCGAGTCGAAGTGGTGATGCAGGAAGTGGTGCCCAATCTGTGCCGCATCTCCTATGCGGCGCAGGCCCTGGGCGGCAAGCCCGCGATCCGCAACGGCAACCAGAGCCTGCTCGGATCGACCTCGCCATCACAGGCCTACCCCTGCAAGGGCGGCGGCCCCAACGACTACTGCTTCATCTACAGCTCGCGAGCCACCAACCGCCACTGGGAGCGGTTGCTCGAATTCATGGGGCGCAATGACCTCAAGGACGATCCGCGCTACACCACACCCGAAATGCGCTATGAAAACCGCGCGTCGGTGGATGAAATGCTGTCCGCATGGACCATCAATTTCGACAAGCGCGAAGTGATGAAAATGCTGGGCGAAGCCGGCGTCGCCGCCGGCGCGGTATTCGACACCAAGGATCTCTCCGAAGACCCGCATCTTCGCAAGCGCGGCATCTTCGTCACCGTGAAGCACCCCGTGCGCGGCGATTTCACCATGCCCGGATTCCCCGTGAAAATGTCGGAATCCTTCGTTCCCGTGACTTGCGCGCCGATGCTGGGCGCGCAAAATGACGAGGTCTACGCCGAGTTGCTGGGCATGAGCAAAGACCAGGTCGCAGAACTTCGCGACGGCAAGGTGATCTGAGACCGACATGAGCGAAGAAATCGCAAAGAAGAAGGTCACCGGTGCCGATCTGCTCGGCAAGGCGCTGGCACGACAGGGCGTGAACACCCTGTTCTATCTGATGGGCGCACCCACCTATGATGCGGCGCATGCCTGCACCGCCAACGGCATTCGCATCATCGATGCGCGGCACGAACAGGGTGCGGCGATGATGGCGCAGGCCTATGCACGGGTGTTGGGCAAACCCGCCGTGTGCATGGCCTGCTCGGGACCCGGCACGGTCAACCTCGCCTCGGGCATCGCCAATGCGATGATCGACTGCGTGCCGGTGGTGGCACTGGGTGGCTCGAGCCCGGTGGGCCAGTACGGCATTGGCGCTTTCCAGGAAGTCGACCAGGTGGCCATCATGCGCCCGGTGACCAAGTGGGCCGAGCGCGTCTACGAGGCCAAGCGCATTCCGCAAT
>CAIUKQ010000402.1 GCA_903899705.1 uncultured beta proteobacterium | reverse complement strand
TTGCGCCGGATGTCGTTCTTGCGGTCGGCCTCGCTGCGATCCGCTGCCGCGACGATCGCCTCGTAATCGACGGCCGGCCCGTTTGACATGCTGGTACAACCTGCGAGGATCGCCGCCGCGACAAGGGCTGCCGCAATCACATTGTGTTTGATCAATCCGGGATTCATCTCCGCTCCATGTAAAAGGCTATGGCCGGGCAATGTAGCACCGAATCATTTTGACGGGCGGTTGTTCAACGCATATCGCGTGGCGTAGCTTTGCCACTGGCTTCGCGTCAGTTCCGCCATGCCGGCGGCTGCGCTCAGCATGGATTTGGCGAAATCAGGTCGGCTGCTGAAGGCATTCAGCTCATCCGCGCCTGCTGCGCCCGAGCGGCCGCTCGCGCGCAGCTGGTCCCAGGCAAGCACTTTTCCCATGGTTGCCACCACCTCGTTCAATCGGGCATCCTTGCCGCCCCATGCGCCGATGGCAACTCTGTCCTCCGAGGGCTGAAGCTCCTTGAACAGGCAGGGCAATCCGTCCAGGTCAACCGCCTGCAAGAACGCATGGTCCACGGCCTGCATCCGGTTCTGCACGGTGCATACCCGGGCCGCCTCGTCGCTCCATTTCGGTTGCTTGATGCCAAGCCTGGAGATGTGTGGCGCCAGTGCCGAAGGTTTGCATTCCTTGATTTCCAGCAGATAGTTGCCATCCGGCGAGCCCTTGCCTTCAACCAGCATTTCGAATCGCATGACCCCGAGGCTTCCGGTGCCCGCAATCCGGCGGCCGATGTCCAGCACCTTGAAAAATCCGGGATCGGACTGCTTCCTGGCGAATCCTTCCATGAATCGGAGCACGGCTTTCCTTTGCGCGTCTGTTGCCGGCAAGGCCTTGACTCCGTCGAGCTTGAGTTGTCGCTTGTGGCCAGCGCGGACTGTGCGCCTTTCAAGGAATGCCGCCCGTTCGCGGCCCCGCAATTCGTCGAGCAACTTGTTGACCAGGCCCTCCGAGTTCTCCCTCTCCACCCAGAGCGGTTTGCCGACGGCGATCGCAGCACAATAGGCATTCAGACAGCTCTCGCTTGCCGCAAGCGTCTGCCCGGGCGTGGCCTTGAGCACATCCGCCCCGCACTGAATGCTCGTCAGCAGCCGGACCAGGTCCCAACCGGCCGGCGCGAGCGCAGCCTCGTCATAGTCATTGATATCGAAGTACACCAGCCTGTTGTTGCCCTTGTAACTGCCGAAATTCTCGAAGTGCGCGTCGCCGCAGCACCAGGCAAGCGGCGCGTCTCGAAGCGTCTTGGGAACGGTCAAGGTGTCGTAAAAAAGATGGCAGGATCCCCGCAGGAACACGAAAGGGCTCTGCGCCATTTTTGCCAGTTTCATGGCCAGTCGTTCGGGTTCCCGGCCCGCATTGAACTTCGCAACAACATCAAAAATGTTGGTCCCGGCCGTCGGATGATTTGTTGCCATAAGAGTCCCACCGCAAGAATGTGCGTCGCTGCTGAAGAAACCGTACTGTAACGGTGCGTTCCGGTCGTTCGCGTCAACGGCCTTAGAACGCACTCTCAGGCTTTCCGTTCAGGACTTCAGGCGGTATCCCGTCCTGAAGATCCAGGCCACAACAACGACAAACACTGCCAGAAACGACAGGGTCATGGCAAGACTGATGAACATGCCCACGTCGGAACTCCCGTGGAAACTCCAGCGAAAGCCGCTGACCATGTAGACCACGGGGTTGAACAGCGAGACCGTGCGCCAGAATGGCGGCAGCATGTCGATGGAATAAAAACTGCCGCCGAGAAATGTGAGAGGGGTGATCACGAGCAGCGGAATGGCCTGCAGCTTTTCGAACCCATCCGCCCAGATGCCGATGATGAAACCGAACAGGCTGAAGGTCACCGCGGTGAGCAGCAGGAACACGACCATCCAGACCGGATGCTCGATGCTGAGGGGCACGATCATTGCCGCCGTCGCCAGGATGATCAGGGCGAGGATGATGGATTTGGTTGCCGCCGCCCCCACATAGCTGACGACGATCTCAATATACGACACCGGCGCCGAGTGCAGTTCATAGATGGTGCCGGTGAATTTCGGAAAGTAGATGCCGAAGGCCGCATTGGCGACGCTCTGGGTCAAAAGCGACAACATGATGAGGCCGGGCACAATGAAAGCGCCGTAGCTCACCCCCCCCACCTCCTGCATGCGCGAGCCGATGGCCGCGCCGAACACAACGAAATACAGGGCCGTCGAAATCACCGGGGCAATGATGCTTTGCATCACCGTCCTCCAGGTCCGGGCCATTTCGAATTTGTAGATCGCCCGGATGGCGTGGAAGTTCAGACTGGTCATTGCCGGTTGTCCACAAGATTGACAAAAATATCCTCGAGCGAGCTCTGCGTCGTGTGCAGGTCCTTGAAGTGGATCTGCGCGTCGTCAAGCTGCGTGAGCAGTGCGGCAATCCCGCCATGCTCGTTCGGGGATTTGTGGTCCCCATGGGCATCGTAGGTGTAGATCAGTTCACTGCCCTCTCCAGCAAGCGACAGATTGAAGGACGCTAGCGAATCAGGAATCTGTTGCTGCGGCGTCTGAAGCTGCAACGTCAATTGTTTCCTGCCGAGTTTTTGCATCAGCTCGACCTTGTCCTGCACGAGGATCAGCTCCCCCTTGCTCATGACCCCGATGTTGTCGGCCATTTCCTCGGCCTCTTCGATGTAGTGGGTGGTAAGGATAATGGTCACGCCCGTCGCCCGTAGCGCACGAACCACCGCCCACATGTCGTGGCGCAGGTTCACGTCGACCCCGGCGGTCGGTTCATCAAGAAACAGGATGCGCGGCTCGTGCGAGAGCGCCTTGGCAATCAGCACGCGACGTTTCATCCCCCCGGAGAGCGTGCGGATGGTGTTGTCCTTCTTGTCCCATAACGAAAGTTCCTTCAGGACCTTCTCGATGTACGCCGGATTCGCGGGTTTGCCGAACAGGCCGCGACTGAACGTCGTCGTGGCCCATACGGTCTCGAAGGCATCGGAGGTCAGTTCCTGTGGCACCAGCCCGATCAGGGAACGGGCCGCGCGAAAATCGCGAATGACGTCATGGCCGTCAACCGTCACGTGCCCCTTGCTGGGATTGACGATGCCGCAGATGATGCTGATGAGCGTGGTCTTGCCCGCGCCGTTGGGACCGAGCAGGGCGAAGATCTCGCCCCGGCGTATCTCGAGATGGATGTCCTTCAGCGCCTGGAATCCGGAGGCATAGGTTTTGGAAAGTCCGTCGACACGAATGATGGCTGGCATGCGCGGATGATAGCGGATTGACCGGCCCCCTCGGTGCGCCAACGCCCATCATTCGAAGGCATTATGATTCGCGCGGTTCCACTGACAGGGAGAAATCATGAACGGTGAATTGTCCATTCTGAATGACCGGTGGGTTCGTGCATCCGCAGTTGCACTTCTCGCATCGATATCCCTGGGGGCGACTGCACAAGACTACCCCTCGAAACCGGTGCGCATGGTGCTCGGATTCCCGCCTGGCGGCAACGTGGATGTCGTCGCACGCATCGTGGCGCAGAAAATGGGAGAGGGCCTGGGCCAGCAGGTGCTGGTGGAAAATCGCGCCGGAGCCGGAAGCGCCATCGCCAACGAGTTTGTTTCCAAGGCAGCCCCCGACGGCTACACCCTCCTGCTGGTGAGCGGCGCCCACGTCACACTGGCGGCCACGGTGAAGAAGCTCCCCTATGACCCTGTCCGTGATTTCACCTTCATTTCACCCGTGGTGACCTACCCACTGGTGATCGTGGTTCGACCCGATTCGAAATTTTCCTCGGTCTCGGACCTGGTTTCCTACGCGCGGTCCAATCCCGGCAAACTCAATTA
>CAIUKQ010000401.1 GCA_903899705.1 uncultured beta proteobacterium | reverse complement strand
TTGTCAAATTAGGGTGGGAAAACGGGATGGTTGAATTGTGAAGCAAATGACACCGCTGTTGGTTCCTTATCGGAATCACGACTCCAGCAATCACGGTAGACCACTTGTTCAGTGTTCCCCGAACCACCGAGTGCTCATGACGCCGCACGCAAACGAGCCAGCGTCTGCTGTATCACCCGCGCATCCGTGCTTGCGCGATGCCGCTGCTGCGGCGTGGCCGAGAGTTCGGCATCCTTGGCCGCATGCCAGCGCGCGGCTTCATCTTCGTTGAGGATCCGCCGCAGGTTCTCCAGACGGAAGGCCGGCGTCATGTCGACTTCGTCAAACAACAAGCCAAGCCAGGAATAATCATTGGCCCAGCCATCCGAATAGACGGTCTGCTGCCGCAGGCGCTCATTCAGCCGTCTTGCGACTTCGACGGCGGGTCTGCCATGCTCGGTGAGAACCTGCGGCGTGATCTGGTGAAGGCGCTCGGCGCTGGCATCCCAGTGCGTCCAATGCGGCTCGGGAAGGATCAGGCTGCAATAGGTCGAGCCGTCTGGCAATACAAATCCCACTTCTATGGGATAACTGCCTCGTCCAAAACCTGAAGCTTCGACATCGATAATCGCAGGGAGCAGCGTGGTCATGACTCGTGGCCTGGTTGGCTTTCGATCAGTCAGGCGCCGCCGACCGCGCTGATGTGCTCGCGCCAGCGCCGGTGGGCCATCCACCCGACAATTCCCAGTTGCGTGATGCTGACGACCAGAGCGAACGTCAGGCTGCCGGACTGGTATGGCAGTAACAGATGGGAAACCATTTCAAGGCCGACGGCGCTGCAGATGGCCGGCAATATCCAATATAAAACAAGGAGATAGATGATCGCCGTCATCTCCACGTTACGCGCGTTCCGGGAGAAGCTGAAGTAATGCAAAAGGGCTATGTCTCGCAGCGCCATGAGCGCCGCCACCAGTGCCATGGCGGATGTCATGTGCTCCGCCATCATCCCCGGCAGTGACAGTCCACCACTGCGCATCGACAGATACAAAGAGAACAGCAAGACAAGCGGCGCCGTCGCGAGCCAGCACGGCATCTCCTCCAGCGTCCTGCGCCATTCGCCGTTGCGGTAACGCAGCAACAGGCGGCGCACGGTGATGGCGTCGCGCTTCTCCACCCACGCCGACACATAGGTCATGCACAGGGTGACAACGAACCCGCCGGACGCAAGCGCCGCACCCGCCGTCATGCCGCTGCCAAACTGGCCCACGGCAAAACCCGCGAGATAGATCGAGAGAAAAGCAGCCCAGCCGATCCAGACCACAGGCACGGTGCGCACCTGCAATTCGACGAAAAGGCGGCGGTATAACCCGGTCACCGCCCAGGCGGCGAACAGCCAGCAGCTGATCACACTGAACCAGGGCGCATTCCACGATACGCCCCACCAGAAGACGGGATTATGGTTCATCAACCCCGTCCCCAGCGGCCACCCGGCAAAGAGCGCGAACAATGACAGGGCGATGACGTTGGATGTATTGCGCTGTCCGCTTCGCGGAATCAGGAGGCATGCAAGCATTCCCACCGCATGCATCAGCACAGCCGCTCCCGGAACGGCAAGACAAAGCACGATGACGGGAATTTCCGGAGGGCTCCCGTTGAAATCCACCAACCGGCTTACAACAAAAATCAAGAGGCACACTGCGCCGCCGTACCACGCCAACACCGTGCTGCCGAACAGCTTGCCCCAAGCCAGGGTCCAGGGCGACAAAGCCGACAGGCGCTGGCTGTCCCAGGTCTTTTCCCGCATCTCATCCAGCATGGATGCGCAGGCCAGTTGCGTGCCACCGACAATCGCGCAGGCCGCAAACAACCAGAATGCCGTCCAGCCCGCGACATTCAACCCGCCGCCCTCGTGCGCGAGGATGTATGCGAGCGAGCAGGCAAGGAACAGCACAATGGGCAGGGCCACGAGGCGGTGCAGGTTGATTTCAAGGGTGAGATTTCGTCTGAATTCCGGATTGAGCCTCATGCGCGCCCCCTGCCGTCAGCCGCCCTGACAGTGGCCATGTAGGCGTCCTGCAGGTTGCTCTGCTCCTCGGCGAAACTGCACACCGGCAATCGGCCTTCCACCAACCGCTTCAGGACTTCCTCCATCGCATGGGGATCGCGGTCAATGGCAATGAGCGCTGTTGATGCGTCTGTTTCGATGACGCGAAGAGACGCCATGCCTTCGAGTTGAGCGCGCAGCGCCGGATCCGGACGGGACAGCGAAATCCGAACCCGCGTCTGCGCATGTTCCGCGTCCACCGCGGGCCGGTGTTCCATCACCCTGCCCTCGCGCAGGATCAGCATGTCGGTGCAATATTCTTCCAGTTCCGCGAGGATGTGCGAGGACACCATCAGCGTCATGCCGCGCGCGCGCAGGGCCTTCAGCAGTTCCGATAGCGAGTGCCGGGCCTCCGGGTCCAGGCCGGAAGCGGGCTCGTCGAGCAGCAGCAGCTTTGGCGAATGAATGATGGCCTGCCCGATGGCGAGCCTTTGTCGCATGCCGCGCGAGAGTTCACGGGCCCGCGCATCCATGCGGTCGGACAGGCCCACATCGAGGGCCGTCTGATACACCCGTTCACCAAGCTGTGATTCCTCCACCAGCTGCGAATCCGCCGCGTAGAAAAGGCATTGCCGCACGGTCATGGACTCGTAGAGTCCGAAAAAATCCGAGAGGTAGCCGATGCGCCGGTGCACTTCGCGGGGCTGTTCGCCAACGTCCAGGCCATCGATGAGCACGCGCCCTTCGAGCGGGCGCTCAAGTCCCGCCATGCAACGCAGCAGCGTGCTCTTGCCCGCGCCGTTCGGCCCGACCAGCGCCGTGATATTGCCCGGTTCTATGCCAAATGAAACGTCATCCAGCGCGCGGCGCCCGGGATATTCAAAACTTAAGTGCTCAACGAGAACCATGCGGGGCGTTCTGCTTTCTTTTGGGCCGCTTTTTCTGACGCGCATTCTGAAGCATTGCGGTCTTTACGATACCGCGTTTCTGCGCGGCCGTAAGCTGCTTCATCGCATATTCCGCCTTCGAGGCCGTGGAGCGGTCGGGATATTCGAAACTCGCAAGCAGGCGTTTGGGCGGATGCGAACGCGTATAGCGCGCGCCCTTGCCCGCGGCGTGGGCCGCAAAGCGTTTGTCGACATCGACGGTGATGCCGGTATAGATGCTGCCATCGGTGCATTCGAGCAAATAGAGGTACCAGCACTTCATTCAGGCTGACACCCCTTGCTCTTTCAGCCACGCGAGCGCGCCCAGTCCCGCTGCGCGACCGGAGGCGAAACAGGCGGTGAGCAGATAGCCGCCGGTGGGTGCTTCCCAATCCAGCATTTCACCGGCACAGAACACGCCGGGCATGGCGCGAATCATGAGGCGTTCGTCGAGCGACTCGAAGGCAACGCCGCCCGCCGTGCTGATGACCTCGGCAACGGGACGCGCTGCAGTGAGCCGTACGGGGAGCGATTTGATGGCGTGCGCAAGTGTTTCAGGATGATCAAAATCCTCCGGAGCCAGCAATTCGCGCAGCAACGCGGACTTGATGCCCTTCAATCCTGTGCGGCTCTGGAGATGAGATGACAGGGATTTCGAGCCGCGCGGATGCGCCACTTCACGGATGACGCGCGCGAGGTCCCAGTCCGGGAGCAGATCCAGATGAATCACCGCAAAGCCGCTTGTCGCAATCTCATCGCGAACACCGGCGGATGCCGCATAGACGAGACTGCCCTCGATGCCGGAGCGTGTCACCACGAATTCGCCCTGGCGCTGAAATCGGGCACCGTCCGAGCCCGTGAATGTCAGGGCCACGGGTTTGACCGGTTGGCCGGAGAAACGGCTGTGAAAGTGTTCGCTCCAGCCGGGACTGCCCGCGTGGCGCGGCGACTCGACATCGAATCCGCAATTCGCTGGTTGGAGCGCCGCTACCGCCACACCTTCGGTCTCCAGGATCGGCACCCACGCCGCGTCGGAGCCCAGTTGCGGCCAGCTCGCACCACCGGCGGCAAGTACCACGGCATCGGCATCAACCAGCACCCCCCCCGTGGGAGTCGCGAATTGAAGCAGTCGCGACGCATTCCATCCGGTCCAGCGGTGGCGTGTATGAATCGAGACGCCCGATTCGCGCAATCGATGCAGCCACGCCCGCAGCAAGGGCGCGGCTTTCATGTCGGATGGAAAAACGCGACCCGAGCTCCCTGTGAAAACGTCGAAGCCCAAATCGTGTGCCCATGCGATCAGCTGACCCGGACCAAACGCGCGAAGCAACGGCGCGATCTGCGGTTCACGCTTGCAATAACGTGCAATGAAGGATTCCAGTGGTTCGGAGTGCGTGAGGTTGAGCCCGCCCTTGCCGGCCAGCAGAAACTTGCGGCCGACCGAGGGCATGCTGTCGTAGAGGTCGACGCTGGCGCCACCCTGGACAAGCGCCTCGGCCGCCATGAGGCCGGCCGGTCCACCACCAATAATTGCTATATTTTTCAGATAATTACGATTCTTGCAAGGGGTGTGCCTAGACGCCTTCGCGCTTATACACCTTCAAAAACCTCGGCCCACTCCTCCAGCCGCTCGGGATGCTGGTAGCCGACATTCAGTCCGAAGTGCTTGTAGCCGGCGTTGGCGAGTTCGCGGATCCGTTCCTGCAATTCCGCCTTGCTTGCCGTGAAGGTTGTTGCCTTGATGAGTTCGGCGCTGCACAGGTGCGCTTCCTCGGGTTTCAGAAACATCAGATGGCCGCGATGGTTGTTGAGGTAACGCGCATCGGCCGGTTCATATTTCAGATAGACCTCCTGCCGATAGCGCTCGACGACCGCCGCGAGTGGCGGTGGCACGGGACGTCCCAGGTCACCGAACTCTTCGCGCTCGACAAGACTGTGCACCGCGAGGATGGCATGCGGACCAGCCTGCCCTTTCACGCGCTCGCTGTCGGCCGCTTCGCCATCTTTCAGCACACAGCCCGAGATGGTTCCCGCGGCATGCAGGGTCTCGGGCGCGCGTCCTGCCGCCGCCCAGGATTTCTGCATGTCGGCTAAGCCCGCCTTGCCATGCGCCACATTGGCGGTGCCGTTAATCCAGCCCGCGCCCAGCTTGGCCGTGAGCATGCGGCCCTTGGGCCCGAAAGCGGAGATGTGCAGGGGCACGGGATCCTTGATGTTGATGGCGCCGATGCCCGGGTCCAGAAAACGGATCTTGCGGCGCTTCTCCTCGAAATCCCACTCCAGGGTTTCACCTCCCAGCAGGCCCTGCACCACGCGGATGTATTCCTCCATGTCGGCCAGTTTCACCGGCCCCACGCCCAGCGTGCGCCGGCCGGTGAAACCGGTGGACACGCCGAATTCAATGCGCCCCGGGGCCAGCGCATTGAGTGTGGCAAGGCCACTTGCGGCCACCGGCGCAATGCGGTTCGAGGGAATCATCACCCCGGTGCATAGATGAATCTTCGACGTGTGCATCGCCGCTGCGGTCATCGACACGAACAGCTCGGAGTTGAGCATCTGGGTGTCGTAGAACCAGGCCTTCGTATATCCCAGTTCTTCCGCGCGCTTCACGGTCTTCCACGAATCCGCCACGGGCGGAACGAATATGCCGAAATCCATTGCTATCTCCTTGGTCCAAAAATATCTTCAGCTGCGCGCCGGAATGAAAATGCCGTAATCCATGCTGCTTTGATTCCCAGTGTTTTATTCAATTTTGCGGGCGCAGATTTACCACAGTTTCGCACCTTGCACATTGATTTGGCGATGGCGTTGCGGTATCACTAGAATAGGCGGCATCAAACAGGGGGCGATGATGGGCAAAGGCAGGATCGAAGCATTCTCCGATGGCGTGATCGCCATCATCATCACCATCATGGTGCTCGAGATGAAGGTGCCGCACGGTGAAGACATGAACGCGCTCATGCCGCTGATCCCGGTTTTCCTGAGCTATGTGCTGAGCTTCGTGTTTGTCGGCATCTACTGGAACAACCACCATCACACCTTTCACGCGGTGAAGCAGGTCAATGGCGCAGTCCTCTGGGCCAACCTGCACCTGTTGTTCTGGCTCTCACTGATCCCGTTTGTGACCGGCTGGATGGGAGAGAACCATTTCACGGCGCTGCCAACCGCCATGTATGGCGTTGTGCTGCTCATGTGTGCCATTGCCTACACCATTCTGCTGCGTTGCCTCATCGGCAATCACGGCAAGGACTCGGCCATTGCGAGGGCCATCGGAGGCGATTTGAAAGGAAAGTTTTCGCTGGGCATCTATGTCGTTGGAATTGCACTGTCGATCTTTTTCCCCGCGGCAGCGCTGGCTTGTTATGTGCTGGTTGCCCTTATCTGGTTGGTGCCCGACCGGCGCATCGTGAAAGCTCTTGGCGAATAGTCGGGTACGGCCGTCCCGGCCAAGGGGAAGCGCCGACGCATC
>CAIUKQ010000400.1 GCA_903899705.1 uncultured beta proteobacterium | reverse complement strand
GCGGTTTCAGGCTCAGCAAGGTGCCGTCTTTCAGGCGGGTCATCCAGCGCTTGTCGCTGCCCACCGGCAGCTTGTACTGCTGCTGGAGGGCCGCGACATCCACCACCTTTGTCTCGCGCGCCCAGGTCAAGAAGAGGCGCACTGTCTTGACGCTGGTGCAACAGACAAGCAGGCGGCCCAGCATTTCCTTGCGCGGACTGCTCAGGCCCTCGAACAGGTTGCGCGCTTCTTCCAGGCCCTGATGGGTGCCCACGTCATACAGCAACTCGAGCAGCGCGCGCTCGGGCACTGACACGCGCAAGCCCTCGGTCGCGCCGGGCGGCGTGGTCAGGCTCTTTGCGGCCAGCGCCTCATCCGACCAATCAAACAACCGGGCCGACACGTAACGCGCGGGAAAGCGCGTCGTAAACCATTTCGGCAGAGCGAAGCGCGCATCGCCCCAGAGAACCAGCTGCTCGCGCGTGGCGAGATTGTGGCGCACGCCCTGCAAGGCGAGCGCGCTCTTGCCTGCCAGGTGTAGGCCGGCGACTCGGGTCTGAAGGAACTTGATGGTCCCGTGCACGCTCAGTTCGTCGGCAGGAAAGGCGTACACACCCTGCCCGAGCCGAACTAGCCAGCCCGCCCCGGCGTAGTGAGCCGCCAGCTTCGCGGAGACGCCCAGGCGAGCAAGCGCGCCCACGTCGAAGGGTGCGCCGCGTGGAAGGCTGGTCTGGAGTTGCTTGATTAGAGAATGCTTCGAAGTTCCCATAAAGTGTGAATATTACAGCATTTTCTAATCAAACGCAGGCGATTTGATTAGAAAATACATGAATATTCTCATTTCATTGTAATTATTTAACTATATCTAATCACCAGCGCCTGCTGCCAGGCCGTCGTTCCGGTTCAGGGAAAATCTAGGCATCGCTGCGGTTCTGAATCGAAAAGATCACGCGGTCTTCCGTTACGGCGCGGCCAGCACCGAAATATGTCCGGTCTCGTTGGAGTTCGCGCGCGGCCGGATCATGATCTCCACGTCCTGATTGAGTGCGGTGAAAAACTCCATCAGGCGTTCGACGGAGAATTGGTCGAGGCGGTAGCTCTTCAGCGCGGAGACTTTGGGTTGCGGCACGCCGAGCAAGGCGCCGATCTCGCGTTGTTTCAACTTGCCCGCCTTGAGCAGTTCATTCACGGCCGGCGCCAGACACGTCTTGGTCTGCAACTCAACGGCATCGGGAAAACCCAGATCGGCGAAAACGTTGGTGGTACCGCGGGTGATCCTGACCATGGCTTACCTCTGCATTGGCAATCGGCTTGCGCACACTTAAGGCGCTCTGCAATCCACTTCACGTCGGACCGGGGCCTCGGTGCTCAGCCCTTACAATAGCAGCCAATGAAACCCTCCATCCCGACCGCCGAAACCTCTGCGGCGCACACCCCCATGATGCAGCAGTACCTTCGTCTGAAGGCCCAGCATCCGGACATCCTGCTGTTTTACCGCATGGGGGACTTCTACGAGCTCTTCCATGCCGATGCGGAAAAAGCGGCGAAGCTGCTCGACATCACGCTGACCACGCGCGGTGCCTCGGCTGGCGCGCCGATCAAGATGGCGGGCGTTCCTTATCACGCGGCCGAGCAGTACCTTGCGAAGCTGGTGAAGCTCGGCGAGTCGGTGG
>CAIUKQ010000399.1 GCA_903899705.1 uncultured beta proteobacterium | reverse complement strand
CGTTCGCCAGCTTCACGATGTCGAGCGGCAGCTTGCGAGCCGCTGCCGCCCTTGCCATCGGCCCGGTGTCAGGTGCCACCGGCGACAGACAAAGCAGCGTAAAACCCGGACCGAATCTGTCCATGATGGAGCTGCCATCGGATAGCTTCACATGCGGCGCGCGTGACCCGGGACGGGCCGAGGCATGGTATTCGTGCGGATCGTTCGGTGGAGGCGGCGTCCCATCGGCGACGCAGATCGGGGAGTCTTCGTACCAGTAGCCAAGCTGCAGACCCAGCGTCCTGAACTCGCGGGCCGTCACTTCAGAAAGCTGCCGGCCGATCGAGGCACGCAGCGACTCGCCCTCAGGTGTCTCGGCATCGATCTGCGCGAAATCTCCCTTCACACCCGTGGTTCCCTCGAAAAATTCCGTGGTCATGTTCACAATGCGCGCGCCCGAAGGCTGGCGCTCGGTGCTGTAACTCGCGAGCAACCGCGGCCCGCCCCAGCCCTCATGTACCGCAGCCAGCTTCCAGCCCAGGTCCACGGCGTCGGCAATGCCGGTATTCATCCCAAGTCCGCCCGTCGGCGAGACCTGATGCACCGCATCCCCGACGAGATACACGGGGTCGATCCCATAGCGATCGGCAATCACGCCACGACGTGTCCACAGGCTGGAACTGAGCCACTCCACCTCGACCTTTTGGCCCAAAGCGCGATACAAAACATCATCAAAATCAACATGTTGTGCATCCACTCCGGCAGGAAGATCATCGATCATGAGGCGCCACAAACCATTGACCGGATCCATCACCCGCAGGCTTCCCCAGAAGCCCTCGCGGTCAAAGAAAAGATAAAAATTGGTCGGCCGCGCGCCCAGGCGACCCAGCAGGTCCGGGGTGCGAAAAAACATGTGGATCGATCTCGAGAGAGCCTCACTGCCGATCAACCCGATGCCCAGTGATTCCCGGATCCGGCTGGAGGCGCCGTCGCATCCGGCCACATGACGCGAATGAATCGTCAACGGTTTCCCCGACTCGAGGTCCGTGACCATTGCAATCACGCCATCGTTCGACGACTCGAACGATTCAAAACGATGCCGGTGCAGCAAGCGCACGTGCGGATAAGACCGGGCCCGCTCGAGCAGGATGGGGTCAAACCAGAACTGCGGGCACACCTGCATGTTCATGGGACTTGCCACCAACGGTTTCTGGAAGCGCCGTGCCGGCCGCTCGACGCGGCCCAGTTCATGGCCCGTGACGCGGGTGACGAAGGCGACGTCCATCGGATAGTCATCGGGAAACGGGCATTGGCGCACTGTCTCGGCAATGCCCCAGCGCCGGCAGAATTCCATGGTGCGCACGTTGACCACGTTCATCTTGGGCATTGCGATCTGCCCGTCGGTTCGCTCGACCAATGTGCACGCTATGCCGCGCCACCCCAGTTCAAGCGCAAGCGCGAGGCCGACGGGGCCACCTCCCACGATGAGGACGGGGGTTTCAATAACGTCTTCGGAATGCCGGATGGCCATAAGTGTCCTCGGGCGGTGAAAGAAACCGCCTATTTGTCCTGGCGCTTCCTGGCATCGAATCGCGCCTGCGCTTCGGCCGTGCCTGCACGGGCCAGAGCGCGATTGGCTTCCTGTATCGGCGCATTGCGGTCATAGCTTGCCTGCCGCATGCCGTTGGTGCGATTGATGCGCGGGCGCACCTCTTCGGCCAGCAGTTCGAGGCTGCGTTTGGTGGCTGACCAGTTCGCCCAATCCTGGGCGAACACAAGGATGCCGCCAAAGCCGCCGGTGAATTCGAGCATGCGCTCGATTTCCTTCACCGCGTCATCCGGTGTTCCGATGATGGCTCGTTTGTTCTCAAGCAGCCAGGCCACCGGGTCGGCCAGGCCGCGCGGCACCGGATTGGGCGCGGGAACGATGTCATTCGAATAGCACACCCATTTCTCCAGTCCGTATTGCACATCCTTCCAGGCCTGTTCGCGCGTCTCCGCAAGGTGCATCTGGATCGCGAATTGCCAGCGCGATCGGTCCGGCGTGTGGCCGTGTTCAGCGCAGGTGTCCTCGTAGATCTTCCAGTTCGACATATGGTGCTTCAGGGATTCGTCATCGACACCGGAAAGAACAAGCATTCCGGCGCCATGCCGGCCGGCGGCCAGCGCCCCTGAGGGCGAACGAATCGATGCGACGGCGAGTTCCATGTGCGGTCGCGTATAGCAACCCACCGAGAGGCGCGCCTCCTTCAGCTCGAACCAGTCGGTTTTTTTGGTCACCGTCTCGCCCTTGAGGAGCGCGACGATGCAATCCAGCGCCTCGTCCATGCGCGGGCGCATCTTCACCGGTTCGAGTCCGATCATGACCGCGTCCGAGGGCAGCGCGCCGGGTCCCGCCCCGAACATGACGCGACCGCGCGTCATGTGATCAAGCTGCGCCATGGTCTCGGCAACCACGAAGGGATGGTGGTAGGGCAGCGATTTCACGCCGGTTCCGAGGCGTATGTGCTTCGTGCGTTCCGCCGCCGCCGCAATGAACACTTCGGGCGATGCAATGATCTCGAACCCACCCGAATGATGTTCTCCGATCCAGGCCTCGTCGAACCCGAGTTGATCCAGGTGGACCATCAGCTGCAGGTCCCGCTCCATGGCAAGGGTGGGATCAAGGTTGGTGGCATGGAAGGGGCCCATGAACATGCCAAAGCGTATGGGCTTGAGGCGAGGCAGATCATTCATATTGATATTCCGGTGTGGGATTGGAACGAAAAGGGAATCGAAGGGACCGCAGTTTCAGTCGGCCAGCGCGCGAAGCAGCGCCTGATTGTAGCCTTCGGCACCTTCGTACATCACCCAGTGCCCCGCCCCGGCGACCGCATGGCACTGGGCATCGGGGCTGATGGACAGCAACTGCTCGCGATGCCCGTCCGGATCGTGCCCAATGATCTGGTCATCGGCACCGGCTATCGCACTCAAACGCCCGAGCAGTTTTATCTGTGCCAGGTCCGCGCGCAACGTCGGAAATCCGCTGAAAGACACGCGCGGCAGGCGGCGCCGTGCCGTGTCAACATTGTAGATGTGGATGGCGAGGTCATCGATATTCCTGTCGTGCTTCACCATCATCACCTGCAGATTATTCCTCACGGCCTTCAGGCGCTCCGCGGGATCGTCAATACGCTTCAGGCTCACGAAGTTGGCGCGCCGGGGAATCGGCAGGGGCGGAAAAAAATTCGCGCCCGAAAGCACCATGTGCCGGACCCGCCCCGGCATCCGGCATGCCATCCGGCCCGCAAGACCCGAGCCGAAGGAAAATCCGACCAGATCAAACGGTGTCGCACCGCCCGACAGCTGATCAAATCCCGACTGGACAATGTCCGCATAGGAATTGACTTCATGGGGTTCGGGTGGCATGTGGGAATCGCCCATGCCCGGCAGGTCGGGCACCCAAACGGAATGGCGTAATTCAAGAACCGGAATCTGCCGGAGCCAGTGCAGCCAGGAACCCGACCCGCCATGCAGCATCACCAACGCGGGACCGCTTCCCCATTTGTGCCACACCAGACTGCCATCGCCGCAGGCGGTCTCGAAGCGCTGCGCTCGCGATTCAACGTCCATCACTTCGGCAAATCCACCTGAAATTCCGTTTGTTCCATCCACCATTGCGCCGTGCCCTGTCAGTTTTTTGCCAAGGTTGAACTATATATTGACCCAGCGAAATCAGAAGGGTGACAATCGACAATCAGGCAACATGAGCATTTGACATGAATGACAATCTCACCTTACTGCACCAGACAGGCCCCGAAACTTTAATGGGACGGTTGCTTCGCAGCTTCTGGCAGCCGGTTGCCACTTCCACGTCGATTGCCAAAGGCAAAGCGCGGGGCATACGCATCCTGTCCGAGGATCTGACGATTTACCGCAGCGAGAACGGCACGGCCCACCTGGTGGGAGGACGTTGCGCGCACCGGGGCACGGTCATGCACACCGGATGGGTGCAGGGGGAGGATCTGCGCTGCATGTACCACGGCTGGCGCTATGACAGCACCGGTCTTTGCGTCGAGATTCCCGCGGAAAAGCAGGCGCGCGAGCGGCCATTGCGCATCGCGGGCTACCCCGTTCACGAATACTGCGGCCTGGTCTTTGCCTGGATGGGCGAAGGCAATGCGCCCGAGTTCAGGTTGCCGCGCAAGCACATGCTGGAGGAACCGGGACGCCACATCGTTACCATCGGGCAGGAATGGGACTGCAACTGGTTTCAGCAGATCGAGAACTCACTGGACGCGGTGCATGTGAGCTTTGTCCACACCTGGGGAAAATCGACGCGGTTCGACCAGGGCATCACCACTTCCGTTCCCACCCTTTCCTACGAAGAGACGGAATCCGGCGTCCGCCAGTATGCGACCCGCTCGAAGGACAATGTGCGCGTGAGCGACTGGACATTCCCGAACAACAACCATGTGCTCATTCCAGGCCCCCAAAAAGGCGACCCCTGGTCCGACATCACCATCTGGCGCGTGCCCGTCGACGATCACCGCACCATGCGTTTTGCCCTGTCTTCCTTCCATGCCTCCATGGGAGAGGAAGCGCGAAAATTCCGGGAAGGCGCCGATTTCGATTACAACCCGGCAGACGATCATGAATTGATCCTGAACCGGCACCAAGTGCCGGACGTGAGCGACGCGCAGATGATCGCGGTGCAGGACTACGCTGCCGTGCGCGGCCAGGGCACCATTGCCGATCGCGCCATCGAAAACCTGTCCATCTCCGACGCCGGCATCCTGTTCGTGAGAAAGATCTTCCAGCGCGAGATGGAAGCTATCCGCCTCGGGCAGCCCACAAAGGCCTGGGCGCCGCTCGAGGAAAAATATGAGTTGCCCGTCCCGGCCGCGGAGAAATCCGCAGCCTGACATCCCGCCTGCGCACCTTGCCTGAAGGTGCGGCGCCGCCTTTCCACTGTCCTGTCCGGAGTTTGATCCATGAATCTGGTTGAAGCCATTGCGCAAATCCTGAAACTCGAAGGCGTGCAGAACATCATGTGTTACCCGCGCCATGCCCTCATCGACCCCTGCGCAAAACTGGGGATCCGCCCCTATGTGTGCCGCCAGGAACGCGTGGGCGTCGGCATGGCCGATGGCATCAGCCGTTCCACCGACGGCCGGCAAATCGGCGTGTTCCTGATGCAGGGCGGCGCCGGGATTGAAAACGGTTTCGGCGGCGTGGCACAGGTGTTCGGCGACAACGTGCCCGTACTGATACTGCCCACCGGTCCGGTGGGGCGCAATCACACCACGCCGCATTTTCAGGCGGTGAAGAACTTCGGCAACATCACCAAGTGGGTGACCGACATCGACAAACCCGCGCGCATCAGCGAAATCATGCGTCGCGCCTTCCACAACCTTCGCAACGGCAAACCCGGCCCGGTCATGGTGGAACTGCAGAATGAATTCCTCACGGCCGATGTCGGTGACACTCTGGACTACACGCCGGTGAAACGCGTGCGCTCGGCACCCGACCCCGCCGATGTAAGGACGGTCGCGCAACTGCTGCTCGACGCGAAATGCCCTGTGATCCACGCGGGACAGGGCGTGATGTATGCCGGCGCAACCCCGGAACTGGTGAAACTCGCGGAGCTTCTGCAAATCCCGGTGATGACCACCAATACCGGCAAGAGTGCATTCCCCGAACACCATCCCCTGGCGCTGGGCGCCTCCACGGGCTCGGCGCCCAAGGCGGTGTTTCACTTCCTGAAGAAGGCCGACCTCATCATCGGCATCGGCGCGAGCTTTTCGATCAACCCCTGGACTCCGAAAATTCCTCCGGGCAAGAAACTCGTGCACATCACCAATGACGCCGGCGATATGAACAAGGAGCGCGCCAACGTGGCCGCGATCCTGGGCGACGCCAAACTGGTGCTGCAGGCACTGATCGATGAAATCGGCGCGCGCAAGGGCAAGGCCGTCGACACCGCTGCGGAAGTACGTTCCGTTCGCGAGGAATGGCTGCGCGAATGGATGCCGGAGCTCACCTCAAGCGAAGTGCCCATCAACCAGTTCCGCATCATTCACGACATCATGAACAACGTGGATCGCGAGAACACCATCGTCACCCACGAAGCGGGCAGTCCGCGCGAGCAGCTGGTGACTTTCTGGGAGTCGCGCGCACCGCGGGGCTATCTCGGCTGGGGAAAATCCACGCAACTCGGGCACGGTCTTGGTCTCATCATGGGCGCCAAGATCGCAAACCCGGACAAGCTCTGCCTCAATTTCATGGGCGACGCCTCGTTCGGGCAGGTCGGCATGGATATCGAAACCGCGGTGCGCAGTCGCCTGGGCATCATCACAACGGTTTTCAACAACGGCATCATGGCGGGCGAAGTGGATTCCATGCCCTACGCCACCGAAAAATTCGGCAGCTCGGACTTCACCGGCAATTACAGCGAGGTTGCGAAAGGCCTGGGCGCGTGGTCGCGACGCGTCGACAAACCCGATGCCTACCTGCCGGCATTCCGTGAAGCGCAGGAAGCCGCGAAAGCCGGCCAGCCTGCCCTGATCGAAGTGATGTCCAAGCAAAACCACAAGTTCTCGCGCTACTGATCCTTCCTTCAACAAAGGAGCAGACATGAAACCGG
>CAIUKQ010000398.1 GCA_903899705.1 uncultured beta proteobacterium | reverse complement strand
TGATTTCCTCGGAATACGAGCCATATTATTTTTCCTGGCCGTCAGTCGCTCTGCTTGATGCGCTGATGAAGTGCGATCGCCGCATGCCCTGGCACAAATTTCTGCCCGGTCACAACCACGTGAGCTCGGCGCTGCAGATCAACGGCGAAATCGACACGCTGGGACCCTCGCTGCTCGAGTTCATCGACAGCGTGAAGTAATCCTACTTTGCGGCGGAAAGCGCGCCGTGCAGCCCTTTCATCTGAATCTTCACTTCCACGTGCGGGCGTATGTCGATGATTTCGGCGACGGCTTCGCCTTCGGTGGTTGCCAGAGCCTTCTCGCCGTCGCTGTCCAGTGCCCAGACCTGCGGAACAATCGTCTGAGTTCTCTGCCAGTCCTTCAGCGCTCGCCCTTCCACCAGATTGGCGATCTCCCGTTTCACGATGCGGCGGATCATGGCAAGGCCGATGTCGGCGCGGCCAAGCTTCTCGGGATTGCGGCTGGCGAAGATGCCCTGCCCGACCTGCGCGATGTCGTCCTGCAGGCGCACGAGATCCACGCGGTCTCGGTCGACGTCCTGCAATCGCATCATGCCACCGAGGATTTCCTTGCACACGTCCTGGTGCGCGAGGTCGATGGTGGTGCGCTTTTTCTCGCGCCGCTCCTTGAATCGTTCGGCCGCCTCGCCTTGAATGGGCACGCGGTGCAGGCTGAATTGCATGTGGCGCTCATCATCGATGGGCACCCACCAGAACAGAGACTCCTGCCAGCCGATGTCCGGCTCCGTGGGCAGCGCCGTCATGTAGAACACGTTGGGCATGCCGAACTGCTGGATGCGCCGGCGGCCGTCGGGGCGCTGGAATACATAGGTCACGCCCCAGTCCGATTCCTGCGCCGTCAGCGCTTTGCCCAATCCGATGCCGGTGAATGAGGCCTTGTTGTCGGCATGCACGAAACCCACGTGGCTCATGTCGAGTGAGTTCTCCACGTTCTGATAGTAATTGCATTCACGCAGATAGGAGTCCACCTCCACCAGCCCGTTGAAGCGCTCGAAGGGCGGATACAGGGGAAACGCCGGCGGCGCCCCTTCGCCCAGATAGGCGAACACGAGGCCGAGATATTCACGCACCGGCCACATGCGCAAAGATATGCGCTGGATGAACGAGCTTTCTTCCGCGGGCTGCTCGATGCACTTGCCGTCCGGACCGAATTTCCAGCCGTGATAGAAGCAGCGCAGCGCCTCGCCCTCAACCCAGGCGCTGGTCAGCAAAGTGCCGCGGTGCGGGCATCGGGCTTCGGTGAGGTGCGCGACGCCGTTCTCATCCCGGTACAGCGTGAAATCCTCGTTCATGATCTTCAAGGGCACCGGCCTGCCCACTTTCAGGTCGGCGCAGTGATAAACCGGCTGCCAGAAGCGGCGCAGGTAACGGCCTGCCGGCGTGCCGGGCCCGGTGTGCTCGACGCTGTAGCCCTCCACCATTTTCATGGCCTGTGCGGCAGCGGACTGGGTGTGCGTGGTCTCTGACATGAGGCAACTCCGTTGCATTCGATTGGGCGACTGCATTTTGGAATCTGCAGTCGACTGACTTGGGTATGATAAACCACTCACCATCCCGAATTTCTCAATCAGGAAAACCGAAATGCGAATGATTCACCTTGGACGAATGCTGCTGCTCGCCGCATTCAGCTTCACTGCAGTACTGCACGCCCAGGACTATCCAACCAAGACCATACGTATCGTGATCCCCGAGCCACCCGGCGGCGGCCATGATCGCGTCTCGCGCATGGTGGCGGAGAAGCTGCGCGAGAAATGGGGGCAGCCTGTGATCGTTGAAACGCGCACCGGTGCCGGCGGCAATATCGCCGCAGAGGTCGTGGCCACCGCGGCGCCGGACGGATACACCGTCCTGTTTTCACCACCGGGCCCGCTGGTGGTCAACAAGGCGTTGTACGGATCGCTCAATTTCGATCCGGATCTGTTCGTGCCGATATCAAGGCTTACGTCGGCGCCCAGCGCATTGTTGGTCCCGCCCCGCATTACCGGCGATCTGCGACAGTTCATCGCGTACGCCAAGGTCAATCCCGGAAAACTCAATTACGCCTCGGCCGGCAGCGGCACCACACAGCACCTGGGTGCCGAACTGCTCAATACCATGGCCGGAATAAAAATAGAGCATGTGCCCTTCAAGGGGCAGGCTCCCGCCTTGCTTGCGTTGATGTCGGGACAGGTGGACATGATGCTCGCCAACCTGGGCACCACGCTGCCGCAGATACGCGCCGGGAAAATACATGTCCTTGCGGTGGGCAGCGAAAAACGCAACCCTGTCCTTCCCGATGTGCCGGCACTGACCGAAGTGCTGCCCGGCATGAGCGCAACCACCTGGACCGGCATGGTGGGGCCGGCGGGCACGCCCACAGCCATCGCCAACGGTCTGTCGGTGGCGATCGGTGAGGTCATGAAGCAGCCGGATATCGTGAAGTCGCTGGCCGAGAGCCTCACCGAGGGGATCGGCGGTACGCCGGCCGACCTTGCTGCGGTGATGAAGCAGGAGCGCGAACGCTGGGGCGCGGTCATCCGCGCCACCGGCGCGAAGGCCGACTGATACCCCGTCGGAAAGTGGGATCAGGCCGCCTTGGAGGCCGCCTGCTCGCCGGCTTTGGGCAGTTCGAATAATCCCTTGGGTAGCGTGCCTATGAATCCTACGACCTCATCGAGCTTGACCACGTCCGCGTATTTCGCGTGCATGTCGCACAGGCTCAACGCGTGGCTGGCCTGCGCGCGGTCAAAGCATCCCTCCTCCACCACCGTGACGCGGTAGTTGTCGGAAAAGGCATCCACCACCGAGGCGCGCACGCAGCCGCTGGTGGTGGTGCCGCAGACGATCAGGCTGTCGGCATCGAAGAGGTTGAGGAAGCTAGTCAGCGGCGTGCCGTGAAAGGCGCTGGGCTTGTGCTTGGTGATGACGATGTCGCGCGCCTCGGGGCCAATCTCGGGAACAATGGTATCGCCCGGCAGGTTGGTCACCGGCGTCTTGACGCGCTCGCCCGCCCGGGTGTTCTTCCAGGCCCAGGAACCGGCGTCCCAGCCGTCGGGGCGACGAACGCCGGTGGTGTAGATCACCGGCAGGTTTTTTGCACGCGCGGCCAGCAGCAGGCGGCGAATCGCCTTGATGCCCTCCCAGGCCTCTTCGCCGCAGGAATTGCGCCAGCGCTTGACTGATTCAAGAATCGGCTCGGGCTTGTCGCCGCAGAAGTTGTAGTTGACGTCGATGATGAGAATTGCCGGCCGCTTGCCGAAGCCCTGGCGTGCACCATAGCCGGCGTTGGAAAAAATTTGTTTGTCGCGCTCGGTCAAGAATTGGTTCCAGATCGGTTCGCTCATGGAATGCTCCTTCTTCAAAGTTCTTTGATTTTAAAAGGTTTTTTTAACCTGCAGCCAATTCTTTGGCTGCCCGATCCATCAGATCGCTCCACATGCTGCCGCCGGTGTTCACCACGCCGACCTTGGCCACCGCTTCCTGGAAATGCGGTTCGGCCAGTGGTTTCCATTGCAGGAATTCCTCGATCAGGTTGTCGGGGATCTGCGCATGGGCGCCGCCCATCATGGAGCGCGCGTAGCAGTTCATCATCGCCTGATTTTCCATCTGCCACATGTTCATGACCGCATCCTCCATGGTCTTGCCCACCGTGGTGGCGCCGTGGCCGAGAAGATGCACGGCGCTTTCCTTGCCGAGGGACTTCACCATGTCCTGGCCGTGTTCCACCGAGGTAATCAGCGCCGTGCGTGGATACACCGGCAGCGGTTTGCGCACCAGACGTATGCCTTCCAGCACCAACGGCACGATCGGCAGGCCCAGCACCGTCATCATCACCGAATACGGCGGATGCACATGCACCACGGAATGGACATCGGGGCGGGCCTTGAACACGCAGGCGTGGATCATGACCTCGTTGCACTGGACCACGCCGGGCGGGCCTTCGAGCAGGCGTCCGTCGAGGTCGCAGACCACCATGTTCTCCGGGCGCATGCGGTTGAGTGTGTCGATGGGATAGCCCCGGCCCTTGACGACAAATCGACCAGGGTCGTTGGGATCGCGAAGGCTCACATGCCCCATGGAGGAGCGGATGCCGGTTGCAAGGCCGGTCAGTGCAAGGACCCGGCTACCCAGCGCCACTTCAAGCTTCACGTCATCCAGCGTCATCCGCGTACTCCTGTCATTTTGATTATCGGCAAAGTATAGACGATAGAATTCAGTTCTCTCATCGCAGTTTCTTCTCCGGAATACCCAATGATTCCATTCATTCGCCCCGCCGCCGTCATCGCCCTTTTCACGGCATTCCACGTTGCTTCCGCTCAGGACTATCCGAACAAGCCCATACGCGTTGTCGTGACCAGTCCCGTGGGCAGTACGCCCGACGTCCTCGCGCGCGCGGTCGGCGCAAAGCTGGGCAGCATGTTGAGGCAACCCATCGTGGTTGACGTGCGCCTCGGGGCCGGCGGCAATGTCGGCTACGAGAACGTGGCCCGCTCCCCGGCGGACGGCTATTCGCTCACGCTTGCGGGCAACAGCCTGCTGATCAACGCGAGTCTGTACAAGAATCTCAGCTATGACGTCGCGAAGGATTTCGTGCCCATCAGTTACGTGGCGGGCAGCCAGAACGTGCTGGTGGTGCATCCATCGGTGGAGGCCCGGTCGGTTTCCGAACTCATTGCGTTGGCAAAGAAAAAACCGGGAGAACTCAGTTTCGGTTCCGCCGGCAGCGGCACGCCCCTGCACCTCGCGGGCGAAATGTTCAATTTGCAGGCCGGCGTTCGCCTCATGCACGTGCCTTACAAGGGCAGCAGTTTCGCCACCACCGATCTGCTCGCCGGACGGATACATGCGGTTTTTTCAGGTGTGGTGAGTTTCATACCGCAGATCAAGTCGGGCAAGCTGCGCGCGCTGGCCGTTACGGGCACCATCCGTTCACCGCTAATGCCGGAGGTACCAACTTTCGCTGAAGCGGGCATGCCGCGATTCGATATCGAAGTCTGGTTCGGCCTGTATGGCCCAGCCGGAATGCCAACTGACATCGTTGCCCGTCTTAACCATGAAATGGCTCTTGCCATGGATGACCCTGAACTGGTTTCAAGAATGAACGGCCTGGGGCTGGTCTTCCCGGCGAAACGCAGCACCCCGGCGCAATTTGCCACCGAGGTGCGCGCCGAGATCCTCAAAATGGCGGAGGTGGTCAAGGCCTCCGGAGCGACGTCGGATTAGGCGCGGGCAGCGGGTGCTGAGAGACCGCTGCTTGCGGTGCTATTCGGGTTTCAGGCCCAGCTGTTGCACCATGGTCCCCACCAGCGCGACATCGCGGCGAATGACCTCGGCCAGTTGTTCCGGCGTGCTCGTCAGCGGAAGGATGCCCACATCCTGAAGCCGGGTGCGCGCCGAAGGTTGGTTCATGATTCGCGTCATTTCAACATTCAGGCGACGCGCAATGGGCTGGGGCAATCCGGCGGGCCCGAAGTAGGCGCTCCAGGTCGGTGGCGATTCGTAACCGGGAATGATTTCCGCCACTGTCGGAACGGCGGAAATGGTCGGATAGCGGCTCGCTCCGTTGACCGCGAGGATGCTGATTTTGTCGACTGCCTTGATGAAAGGAATCATGGTCGCAATGATGGAGAATCCGACCTGGATCTGTCCGCTCATCAAATCGGTGAGAACCTGGGGGCCGCCTTTATAGGGCACGTGCAGCCACTGGATGCCGGTGCGCTGGCTGATGGCCTCGGCCGAGAAATGATGCGTGGTGCCGATTCCCGATGTGCCATAGGAGAGCTTGCCCGGATTCTTCCGGGCGTAGTCGATCAGTTCGCTGAAGGAGCGAACCGGCAGGCTGGGGTTTGTGACGATGACGGCGGTGATTTCCGAAACCTGCCCGATCGGGGAAAAATCCCGGGTGACATCGTAGTTGGTGTTTCGAGTGAGGAATTTTCTGACGATCAGCGATTGCGGTCCCGCCAGCATCAGCGTGTAGCCGTCGGGTGCCGCATGCATCACCATGTCGGCGCCCACCGCTCCGCCCGCCCCGCTTTGAATCTCGACGATCACGGGTTGCCCCAGTGATTCGCTGACGCCCTGCGCGATCATGCGCGCCACGATGTCCAGCCCGCCCGCCACGGTCATGATGGTCCGGATCGGCTTGAGCGGATAGCTTTGTGAATGGGCCGCAACCGGCATCAACGCGGCTGCAATGAGGGATGCCGCCATGCAGCGGCTGGATTGGCTCTGTGTGCTCATCTCGTGGCTCTTTCCCGAACGATCAGATGTAATCTTTCCAGCCAATCCACTGGCATAACGCCCGGCCCATGACCAGCTCCTTGTCGGCCTCGGACAGCCAGGGCAGTTCCTCGGTAAACATCGTGATGCACTGCTTGTAGGTGCAGGGCATGCGCGTGATGTCGGTTCCCCAGAACATCCGTCGCGGTCCAAAGGCGTCGTACAAAGCTTTCAGGTAGGGATGGATGTTGCGATAGGGGTAGACCTCGCTTGAGTAGCCGGGTGCGGACGAGGCCTTGACCGCGATGTTGGGATGTTTCGCAAGTTCGAGCAGTTGCGGCAGGTTGGCATAGGCATCCTGGTCTTTGGAACGCAACGGCGCTCCGAGGTGATCAATGATCAGCCTCAGATTCGGGTGGCGCTCCGCCAGTTGTCCGACAACCGGCAGGAAATTGCCGGCGGCCAAAGCAACCGGCAGCTGGGCCTTTTCCGCCTCAGTACACAATCGTTCCAGCGTGCCGTCGGTGGGCCAGTTGTGCTGGTGGGCTTCCGAGAAAGTGAATCGGAATCCCAGCATGCCTGAGCGTTTCTTCCAGTCCGGCACCTGCGCGAGGGAATCGGATTTCTCAAGCGGTATCCAGCCAAGGATGGCAAAGCGCTTCGAGTAACGCTGTGCCGCATCCACTGCCACCTCATTGGAACCCGGATCCCAAGCCGGCGGTTGGATGATGGCGGCATCGACGCCCGCTTCGTCCATTTCCAGCAGCAGCTTTTCGGCCATCAGTGAGGGCACCTGACGGTGCGCCGCGCTGGGTTTGCCGGTGGCCCATAAATGCACGTGCGAGTCGACGATCAGCATGGTTACTCCATTCCAAAAGGCATTGGTTAAATTCAGAATTCCTGCGTCTTTTCGGCGATGGGAGCATCCAGCACCACCCCTGCCAGACGGTCCACGGCGTCATCGTCGTAGCCCAGCAATTCCTTCAGCACCGTGCGCGTATGTTCGCCGGCATGCGGCGGATACTGGTAACGATCGCGCGGCGACTCGGAAAGCTTGATCGGGTCGCCGGGCACGCGCACACGGTCCGCGTCGCCGCCGCCTTGTAGGTCCAGCACCATCTGCCGGTGGATCACCTGCGGTTCCGCAAAGGCACGGTCAATGGAATTGATCACCGCGGAAGGCGAGCCGACGCTGTGCATGGCTTCGGTGATCACCGTCGAATCCACCTTCAGGCAGGCCTCGTCAAGGATGGCACGCAGTGGCGCCTTGTTGCGATTGCGGTCCGCCGGAGTGAGGAAACGCGGATCGCTGATGATGTCCGCGCGCCCGATGACCGTCGCCAGTTTCTCGAAGGCCCGCTGCGCATTGGCGGCGATCATCACGTCCACGCCGTCCTTCGCCGAAACGCAATAGGCCAGCGCGTAGGAGTCATGCGTGCGTCCCTGCAGTCCGGGCACATTGCCGGAATGGAGGTAGGCCGCGCCTTGATAACCCAGCATGGCGATTTGCACATCCAACATGGAGATGTCGACATACTCGCCCTGCCCGGTCTTCTCGCGCCGCAGGAGCGCGGCGAGGATGCCGGTCGCCGCGTACATGCCGGCACAGATATCGCCGATGGGTATTCCCGCCCGCACGGCCTTGCCCCCCACTTCGCCGGTGAGGCTCATGCCGCCCGAAATCGCCTGAACAATCGGGTCCAGCGCTCCGCGCTGCGCATCAGGACCGTCCTGACCGAAACCGGATATCGAGCAATAGACCAGCGCGGGAAAATCCTTTTTCAGCGTCGCATAGTCAAGACCCAGCCGCGCCATGGCCCCGGGCCGGTTGTTTTCCACCAGCGCATCGCACTTGGCAAGCAACTCGAGCAGCAGTTCGCGGCCGCGCGCCTCCTTCAGGTCGATGATGATGGAGCGCTTGTTGCGGTTGAAGCTGAGGTAATAGGTGCTTTCGCCATCGACAAAATGTGGTGGCGTCTTGTGGGTGGGATCGCCGCCGGGCGGTTCCAATTTGATGATTTCAGCGCCGAGATCGCCCAGCATTTGCGTGCCGTAGGGCCCCGCCAGGCGCTGCGTCAGGTCAAGGACGCGAATATGGGTCAGCGGGCCTCCGGACATGGTTCAGCCTTCTGCGCCCGGACGGGGTTTGGGTTTGGCCACCGGATCCCGATGCCGTCCCAGGATCCGGTCGGAGATGATCTGCTGCTGGATCTCCGAGGTGCCCTCGAAGATTTTTGTGAGTCGAGCGTCACGCCAGTAACGCTCGACCTGGTGGTGTTTGGTGTAGCCCGCACCGCCATGGATCTGTATGGCTTCGCTGGTTACGCGCTCGGCCATTTCCGTGGCGAAATACTTGGCCATGGAAGCCTCCTTGTCGCAGCGCCGCCCGGTGTCAATCTCCGAGCAGACAAAATGGAGGAGCTGCCGCGCCGCTTCCACTTCAGTGGCCATGTTTGCGATCTTGAATCGCAGCGCCTGGAAATGGGCGATGGGCCGGCCGAATTGTTCGCGCTCCAGAGCGTATTTCGTCGCGTCCTCCAGCGCGCCCTGCGCGAGGCCGATGGCGCGCGCGGCGGTATGGGCACGCGCCGTCTCGAGCCCGTGCACGCGGTCGTAGAAGGCCTTGCCCTCCTCGCCGATGATCGCGCCCGCGGGCACGCGCACGCCGTCGAATGCCAGCTCCCAGGTCTTCCAGCCGAAATAGCCGATTTTTGGCAGCGGCGAGCCCGAGAGCCCCTTCGGAAATTTACCGCGCTCCTTTTCCAGGAAAAAGGCGGTGAGACCGACGTGGCGCCGGTCCTCCTCGCCCTGGTTGGTTCGTGCAATCACGGTGATGTAATCGGCGCCATCGGCAAAGGTGCACCAGCACTTGTTGCCGGTGATCACCCAGTCGCTGCCATCGCGCACGGCGCGGGTCTTGATGCCGCTGATGTCCGAGCCCGTCTGCGGCTCCGACATCGCGAGCGCCCCCAGGAATTCTCCTCTTGATGCTTTTCGGCTCAGTTCCCGCCATTGCTCATCGCTCATGAACTGCGCGCGCGGCACCCGATTGCCCTGGCGGATGATCGAGCCCACGCTCATCCACGCGCGCGACAATTCCTCGGTGACAAGGCAGTACTCGAAGCAGCCCAGACCCAGCCCGCCCAGATCCTCCGGCGTGAGGATGCCGAAGTAACCCATATCCGCCAGCTTCTGGCGCAGGCTCATGGGAATGTCGCCCTGTATCGGGTCGAGTTCGTTGGCCACCGGAAAGACTTCCTTCATGGCGAAGTCGCGCGCCGAATCGCGGATCATGCGGCGTTCTTCGGTCATGTGACCGGAAGGGGCGTTGCTCACAGCTTTTTCATCCATACCAATCTCCAGTGGAACATTCAACTATATGATTAATATAATTATTTTTAACAACCCCCGGCTTCCTGCCGGGAGAAGAATTCGATCAGCTTCTGCGCGAGAAGCTCCGGCGCACTCAGCATTGCGAAGTGTCCCTGGCCTTCCAGCCGGACAAGTTCCGAGCTGTGTACAGCCTCAGTGAGCAAACGGGCCGTTTCCGGTCCATGGCCGACGGATTTTTCCCCCAGCAACACACGCACCGGCATGGCAAGTCCGCTGAAACGACCCGCATCGAAGCGATAGTGCCGCAGCGCCTGCAACTCGCGGGGCATGGTGTGGGCCATGGCCAACCGCGCGGTCCAGGCAGCCTGGTTCGCGCGCTGTTTGACGATGGTTTCATCCGGCACGTTGATGATGTTGCGAAGATGAAGTTCCACCACCGCGTCGCGATCGCCCAGGGCGGCAAGGCGCGCCATCTCATCAATGGTGAATTCCCTTTTGGCGTTGCCGGCATTGCGGTTCACCGATGGTTCGTAGACGCAAAGCCGGCGGATGTTCTTCGCGAGCAACGCGCCTTCCAGCGCGCACATTGCGCCAAAGGAATGTGCGAACACATTCACCGGTTCGCGAATCGAATCGATAATGGCGGCGACATCTTCCCAATCGCGTTCCAGCGCATAGGCCTCGCGATCGCCGCTCAACCCGCGCCCGCGGCGGTCCATGAGGTAAAGCGTGAAATGCGGCGCCAGCAGCGGTTGCAGGCGCCGCCAACCCAGATGCGTGTCGCCGGTTCCATGGATCATCAGCAGCGCGGGACCCTGTCCGTCAAGCCCGCAGGCGATCTCGGCGCCATCCCGGGAAGCGGCCTTGAAAATCATGCGTCTTTCGCCAGCACCTGCAGGTGCCGTGGTTCGATCGACAGGGCGACACGGCTGCCAAGGCGGGTGCCTGCGGCCACATCGGCGCTGAGGACCTCCCAGATCTCGCGCTCGCCGGTGCGCACCCGGTACTGCATGTGCGAGCCCAGGAAACTTGCGAGAATGACTTCGCCCGCGATGGCATTGCCGACCGGGGCATCGTCGCCGGCGGCAAGGGCGCGCAGGGAGACATGATCGGGGCGCACGCAGACGCACAGCGAATTGGCGTTGCCGCCCGGCGCGGGCCCGGCCTGCAGCCGTCGCCCATTGGCCTTGAAGGACACCTCGCTGCCCGCGGCATCGCCGGATACCACATCCACCTCGAATACATTGGTGTAGCCGAGAAACTCCGCCACCGTGTTGGTCGCCGGATGGTTGTATAGCTCGATGGGGTCCCCCTTCTGCAGCACGCGCCCGGCCTGCATCACCACGATTTGGTCGGCCAGCGCCAGCGCCTCGCGCTGATCGTGCGTGACGTAGACACTGGTGATCTTCAGCTGGGTCTGCAACTCGCGCAGCTGCACGCGAAGGTGGTCGCGCAGCCGCGCATCCAGGTTGCTCAGCGGCTCGTCGAAGAGCAGCACGTCCGGCCGCATGACGAGGCTGCGCGCCAGTGCGACACGCTGCATCTGGCCGCCGGAAAGGTAGCTCGCGCCGCGGTGATCCATGCCGGCCAGACCCACCAGTTCCAGAACTTCACCGACGCGCCGTGTGATCTCGGCGGGCGCGACGCCTTCCATGTCCAGGGGAAACGAAACGTTTTCAAAGACAGTGAGGTGCGGCCAGATGGCGTAGGACTGGAACACCATGCCCACGTGGCGCTTGTTGACCGGCACGTTGGTGCCCGACTGGCCATCGAACACCGTCCTGCCGTTGATCGTGATGTGGCCGGAGTCAGGCGCCTCGAGGCCCGCGATGCATCGCATGCTGGTGGTCTTGCCGCAGCCTGAAGGTCCCAGAAGCACCAGCATTTCGCCGTCATTGATATCGAGATCGATACCATTGACGGCGACAGTGCCGCCGAAGGATTTGCGTAATTGCCTGACCTGGATGCCCATCGCTACTCCGTGTTCCCTTGCGCGTGCAATGTCTTCGGCAAAAATTCAGCGCCGCCCATAGAGCTTGCGCCACTCTTCGCTGGCCGGTTCGCGGATTTTTCCCCAGCGTTCCAGCGGCAGATCCCACAGGTCGTCGACCGGGGCGAACTTGCGGCCATCCAGCAGGGTCGGCGCCGGCGCATCGCGGTGCGCGCCATAGGCTTTCTGGAGGGCAATCGCCGTGCTGCCGCGTTTGCTGGTGAGCCAGTTCACCAGCAGCATGGCGGCGTTGGGATTCTTCGCGCTGCTGGAAATGCCACCCTGTATGGACAACATCGACGAACCCTCTTCCGGAAAAATGGACTTGATGGGCGCACCCTGCGACTCCTGCTCCTGGAAACTGGTGACGCCCATGAAGCCGATGCCGATTTCGCCGCGCACAAGGTCCGTGAGGACCGGCGCCACCGATGGATAGATACGAATCCGGTTTTCGCGGATGCGCGACCAGTAGTCCGGATTGATTTTTTCGCGCAGGAAAAGCCAGGTGGTGAAAGCGCTGCCGCCAACGTCCAGCGACGAAGTGCCGATCTGCCCACGGTATTTGGGGTTGAGAAGGTCCATCCAGCGCTTCGGTTCATCCGCCGGCTTGATGACCGACGTATTGATGCCCACCGCGATGGGCAGACGCATGAAGGCATACCACCGCCCTTCGGGATCCTTTGCGTCCGCGGGGATGCGGTTGAAAGAAGGCACCTTGTGCGGTTTGTTGAGGATGTTTCGTTGCATCAGTTGTTCAAGCAGTATGGCATCGGTGACGTCGATGACATCGACGGCAAGCCGGTTGGCCGCCGCCTCCGCGGTCACTCGCTGGAAGAGCACCTGGGTGGTCATGCGCACGAATTCCAGATTGAGGCCAGTGTCTTTTTCGAAATTTGCCTTGACCCCGGGATTCCAGTTGCGCTCGGGCCAGGTGCCGTAGACCAGCACGCGACCCTCCTTTTTGGCGGCCTGGAACAGCTTTGCATCGGCAATCTGCTCGCCATCAACCACCAGTGCCTGCGCGAGGGCCGTGCCCGCGAGGAGCGCCAGGCATGCGCCGGCCACCAGCAGTTGGGTCTTCGAGATTCTGCTTCTGATTGGCATTGATTCCTCCGTTAAATTCCGGTTTGCGCTACACATTGGCCCGCATCCATCGCCGTCCCGCCACCGTCAGCGCGATCAGTATCAGGGTATACACGAGACTGAGCGAAGCCACCGCCGACCAGCCGCCGTTTTCGTACTGTTCGTAGATGACGATGGAGAGTACCCGCGTGTCGGTGGTGAACAGAAAAAGTGACGCGGTGAGCTCGCGCATGCCCAGCACGAACAGCACAATGAACGCGGCCGCCACGCCGCTTCGCATCAGGGGCCAGACAATGCGCTTCACCGCGCGGAATCGGGTCGCGCCGGCCACCATGGCCGCCTGTTCCAGATCGTCATGGATCTGCACGATGCTGGCCGAGATGGCGCGGAATCCCTGCGGGGTAAAACGTCCCATGTAGGCGATCACCAGAACGGCCAGCGTTCCGTAGACCGGCAGCGGGATGTTCGCCCAGATCCACAGAATGCCCAGGCCCATCACCAGGGCCGGCAGCGCCAGCGGCAGGTTCGCGAGGAACTCCAGTGTCTTGCGTCCCGGCAGGTCGGTGCGATGCACCACGTAGGAAAGTACGAAATACAACAGCCCGCCAACGAGGGCTGTCGCGCCCGCGGCAATCAGGCTGTTCGCGAGGCTTTTGTAGACTGTGGCATCGGTGAGGATGGCGCGCATGTGTTTCGTGCTGAATTGGGAGGGATCAACCAGCGAAGCAATGTCCGGAATGAACAGGGTTGACCGGAATGCGCCCTGCAGAAGTGCCAGCAGCGGCAACCCCATCGCGACGAAAATGTACAAAAGAACGAAGCAGAAGGCGGGCCATCGCCATATCCCCAGGGGCAGCACCCGCGCCTGCAGACCCTTGCCCGTCACCGTGCGGTAATCGCGCCCCGCGAGCATTCGTCGCTGCACAACCACCAGTGCACCGACGAGGGCCGTCAGCACGATGCACACCGCGCTGGCATGGCCGGTTGCCGCCGGAACCTGACGCATTAGATTGAAAATGTGAATGGAGAGCGTTTCGATGCCCCGCGGTCCTCCCAGAATCTGCGGCACCGGAAACTCCTCGGCCATCAGCACCAGCAGCAGAAGCCCCGAGCCGGCAACCGCCGGCCGCACCAGCGGAAAGGTGATGCGGCCCAGCGTGCGGGCAAGATTCGCGCCGTGGATGCCCGCCGCTTCCTCCATGTCGGGATGGATGAGCGTCAGGGCGCTGTAGATGTACAGGAACGGAAATGGCACGTAGTACAGTCCGTGGACGAAGGCAATGCCCGCTACGGTTTGCATGTCGATGCGAAACGAAAAACCCAGCGAGGCGAGGATGATGTTGAGGTAGCCGCTGCGCCCCGAGCCGAGCAGCGACCAGGCCAGAGCGGCCACGATCAGCGACAGGAACAGCGGCATCAGTCCGGCGAGATGAACCAGTGCCTTGCCGGGCACATCGGTTCGCGCGGCAAGCCACGCGAGCAGGCCTCCGATGCCCATCGCCATCGTCGTGCCGCCGAAGGAAACGATCAGGGTGTTGGTGACGGCCTCCAGCATCTGTTCATTCCAGATACCGGTGTAGTTCTGCCATGTCCATGCGGTCTCATTGCCGGAGAATGGCGCCGCGGTGATGAAGGAGGCGTAGACCAGGGTCAGAAATGGCAGCACGATGAGGATGCCCAGAACCGCCATGAGCAGCCCTGGCAGCAACCAGCGACCGGCGCCTGTCCTCCTCACGACAATGTCTCAGGCGACGTTGGCAACCGCGCGTACCGAAGGGGCGAGAAGGCGATCCAGATCGGGCAGCGTCTCCAGACCCTGCAGGCTGTCGTAGAGGCGGCGTGCGTCACGCTCATGCAGCGCCGCCGACGTGCAATCCTGGAATTTGGTCCACAGGGTTTGCTGGTCGAGCGAGATCGCCTGGTCGCGTGGCGCCTGCAGGTTGAGTACGTGCTCCGTGCCATCCTTCATCTTGATCACCAGCTTGTCATCGGGCTGCTGGTTGAACGAACCCTTGTCGCGCTCCGCCTCGATTTCGCGCGTCACCTTGCCCATCAGCGCCCGGACATCGGGGCGCGCCACGAAGCCGTCGTTGAGTTCGGCAAGGGTCACTCTTTTTGCGATGATGGACGTGGCCACGGCGAATTCCGCGCTGAATTTGGCATCGAGCGCGTTCTGGGGATTGGTATGCACCAGCGACATGACCCGCGACGGCCCGGTGTGGAAGGCCACTGTGCTCACCTTGTCCGCAGGGACGTCGTGGTGCAACACGTAGCGCGTCAGCCCGTCGAGTATGCGGTGCGAGCCGTAGCACATGGGAAACAGCTTGATGCTGATTCCATGGTCGACGATGTGCCAGTTCTTGCCGAAATGTGCGGGCCGGTCGAAATCGATCTTGCCCCCGGGCGAAACGGCAAAAAGGAACCCGGTGGGGTGGTCGAAAATTTCCTTTGAGGCGCTCATCCCCGCCTTCGCATAGCGCGCGGCCATCAGCCCCGCGGAAGCGGCCCGCCCGGCGTGGAAGGGTTTGGTCATGGTGCCGAAATTGGCAACCAGACCCGCGGCCTGCGATGCCGCGATCGACACGGCCCGCGACGACGCTTCCGCATCCAGGCCCAGCAACTTTGCCACCCCCGCGGCGGCCGCAATGGCGCCAAAGGTGCCTGTGGGATGCCAACCCTTCATGTGATGGGGTTGTGCGTCGCGGGAGGCCAGTTCGCTCCACACCTCGTAGGCTGTCACGAAAGCCGTGAGCACATCCCTGCCCGATGCGCCCATGCTTTCGGCTTGCGCCAGTATGGCCGGCGCCATCGCGACGCTGGGATGCGCGGGGTGAAACGCGATACCGACATCGTCATAGTCGTGGGCATGGCCGGCCGTGCCATTGATCAATGCGGCGGCACGAGCATCGGTCCGCTTTTCAGAGAACAGGATGGAGGACTCGCCCTGGTCGGCGATGGATTCAAATGAAGCAACCAGTCGTGCCACCGGCGTATCGCGGCCCAGAATGGTCACGGCCGCATAGTCGCTCAGGGCATTTTTTGCGGCACCGATGCCGCTGGCCGGCATGTCTTCATAACGCATTCCCGCGATGAATGCGCCTATCTCGCCTGTCAGCTGTCCCATGTTTTCCAATACCGAAAATTGCAAATTCCGCGCAAAGCAGCGGACTTCAACGTTCGCGGAATATACAGCCCTTCGCCCAAAAGCTTCGGGGGGGGCTCAGTCACCCATCGATTCACCCATGCGGATCGCATCGCCGGGCTTCCAGGCAGGGTTGAATCTCAGAGTATTTTTTGGAAACAGCATCACCACCGTGGAGCCGAGAAGAAAGCGGCCCATTTCGACGCCGCGCTCGAGCACGATGTCGCGGCCGGTGTAGTCCCACACGCGCAGCACGCCGGGGCGCGGTGGATTGACCACGCCGTGCCAGACCGTCGCCATGCTGCCCACGATGGTGGCGCCGACGAGGGTCAGCACAAAGGGGCCGTGATCCGAATCGAACACGCATACCACCCGCTCGTTGCGCGCGAAAAGGTTGGGCACACCGCGCGCCGTGGTCGGATTGACCGAGAACAATTCTCCCGGCACGTGGATCATGCGCTGCAGCGTTCCCCGGCAGGGCATGTGGATGCGGTGGTAATCCTTCGGGCTCAGGTAGAGCGTGGCAAACGAACCGCCATCGAATTTCGCCGCGAGCACCGCGTCTCCGCCAACCAGCGCCCTGCTGCTGTAGTTGTGCCCCTTAGCCTGGAATATCCGGTCGCGCTCCAGCGTTCCGAACTGACTGATTGCGCCGTCCACGGGGCAAAGCCATCGCGCCTCGGCGAGCGGCCGCGCGTCAGCCTTTAAGGCACGGGTGAAGAAATCGTTGAAGGTGGGGTAACTATCCACCACGGGATCGGCGGCCTCAGCCATGTTCACGCCGTAGCGCCCGATGAACCAGCGAATCGCTGCGTGCGTCGCCGCCCCCCCGCGCCGGTCCGAGAGCCAGCCAAGGAATCGCGTCAGCGCGAGTTTGGGGAACAGATATTGGGGAAGGACTGCGATGCGGTTGCGCATGAAAATCAGCGCATCGCCAGGGTGAGTTTCAGGCGCTTTGCATTTTTCGCCAACACAGTGTCAAGGGTTGCGATGCTTCTGGCCTTTATTTCCAGCGCAGAGGCCAGATGAAGGGAATCCCCCGCCCGCAGGCCTGCGGCGGCATCCAGCGTCAGTAAGGCGGCTCGATGGAAGATGGCAGGTTCGACCGGCAGAAGATGCAAATCGTTCGCGCAAAGCTGCTCGAAGCGCTCCCACGCGGATTGTCCTTCGAACCCGGTGATCTGGCCGGTACGCTGCTTGATGCCCAGCGCACTGGCGAATTCAGTGACGCACCACATGGCGGACACCAGTCTGTCGGTGCATGCTGCATACCATCGGGCCGCGGTGGCGCTTCCGGGTTCATTCAGGTGCAATGCCACCAGCACGCTGGTATCCACATACACCATCAGTAACGCCCGCCGCGCCGCACTTCATCCATGACGGGCTTCCCCATCGCCATGGCTTCGCGGCCGGCGGCGAGTTTTCGCGAAAATTCCCTGCGGTTCCATTTGGCCGGACGAATGGTCAGACCGCCATCCACTGTCAGGGTGGCACTCACACTGTCGCCCTCCTTGATGCCGCTGCTGCGAACATACTCGGCCGGAATCCTTACCGCCAGGCTGTTGCCCCATTTCGCCACTTGCAGGTCCATGTTGCCTCCTTGCCCGGATATACACTGATGTAGACACATTATAGTGCCATCATCCAACCGCGCAAAGCCCAAACTGGTAGCATTCCCGTTATGAAAAAATCACCGTTCAATTTCCTCGCCTCGCACTTGTTCGCGGCTACCATGGCTTTCACCGGCCTGTTGATGCCGCTCGCCGCACAGGCGCAATATCCCGCCAAGCCCATCCGTTTCATCGTGCCCATTCCGCCCGGAGGGGCGCCGGACATCATCGCCCGCGTGGTATCGGACAAGCTCTCGCCCCTGCTTGGCCAGCCCATCGTGGTGGAGACGCGCGCCGGCTCCGGCGGCAACATTGCCATGGACCTGGTGGCGCGCTCGGCCCCGGACGGTTATACCGTAATGATCTGCTTCGATGCCATGGTGGTGATCAACCCGCACATGTATTCGAACATGACCATTGACCCGATGAAGGACCTCGCGCCGATACAGTCGCTGGCGGTGGCCCGCAGCATGCTGCTGGTGGTAAATCCTTCGCTGCCGGTGAAGGATTTCAGGGACTTCATCGAGTATGCGAAGAAGGCATCCCCGCCGCTTGCGTTTGCCTCGGGAGGCAGCGGCAGCCAGCACCAGATGTCGATGGAGCTGCTGAAATCGCGCGCCGGCATCAATCTGCTGCACGTGCCCTACAAGGGCGGCGCGCCCGCGGCCACCGCCGTGATCGGCGGCGAAGTGCCGGTCATGTTTGCCGGCTCCGTCAATGCGACGCAGGTTCGCGCCGGGAAGCTGCGCATCCTGGCGGTCACCGGGGAACAGCGTCTGCCGATCTTTCCCGACACGCCGACCATCGGCGAGTTTTATCCGGGTTACCTGATCACCACGTGGCTCGGTATGTTCGGGCCGGCGGGCCTTCCCGATGCGATATTGGCCCGGCTGCGCACCGAAACCCGACGCGTGCTGGCCTTGGCGGATGTGAAAGAGCGTATCGCCACCGCCAGTTCGCTGGACGTCTACAACGCCACGCCAGATGAATTCGCGGGCGTGATCCGCGCCGACCACGAGAAATACGGCAGGCTGGTGAAGCAGTTTGGCATCAAGGCTGAATAATTATCTAATAAAAACAAAATGTTGCAGAGTTTCTGCGACGGACGATTGCCGTGGTGACCATGATGAAATCCTCGATCGCCTACCTGATGAATGCGCTGGGCAAGCTGCCCGATGCGCGAAAGAAAACCTTCATCAAGGATGCGCTCAAGACACTGACCGAACTGCAAGCGAGCGCCCCTTCCCGACGCCCCAAACTGCCCGTTGACGAGCACAAGGCACTTGCCCGGGTCGCCCGCCAGACCGCAAGCCTGATAGCAACCTGTCGACGTGTACGGACGTGTCCGAAATTATTTGTCCACTACACCCAATCACTCGATTCACCCGGCCTGCAATCCTTAGACGGTTTGTGATCGGGTATCTTTCTCAAAACCGCAGCATAACGTCAAGCAGCAGCCTGTTGTCGCGTCGGGAATCGTCGGTCACCATGCCGTGGCGGGCCTTGGCGATTCGCAGGTCGATCTGCGTATCCTTGAGCAGGCTAAAGCGTAGACCGATGGCGTCGGAACTCAGGTGCGCCCGGGTGGTTGCGGCACTGGACACCGCAACGGTGCTAGTGCTGGCGCTATCGGCGGAGATATACGCCTGCAGGTTGCCGATAGCGGGCACAAATCGCTGCTTGAAGTCATAGCGCAACTCGAGCAAGGCGCCCAAGCCCTTGTCGCCAGCGATGGCCGCCGCAGCATAAGCTCGACCGAGACTGGGGCCACCGAAGGCAATCAACTCCCTGGACAGGAGTTTATCCCGGGTGTGCTGGCCGTTGGCAGCGAAACGCAAGCTGAACTGTTGTGGCAGTTCCTGGGTGCGTTGCAGATTCACGGTGACTTTGGTAAAGCCTGGCTCGAATTGGGCTGAAGAAGGATTAGGGGCATTTCTGTCCATGGCACCGAAGAGGTTGAGTCCATTGGTGATGCCCAAACCGAGGTTCTGTCTGCCCCCCAGCCATCCATCTAGGGTCCATGAGGCGCTAAGCTCGGCGACAGTGTATTGGTCGCTGCTGATTACCGTGCCAAACGCCGTGGTTTCGCTGCGGTTCACTGACATCCCACCGTCCAGATAGACAGAACTCGCTCGCGAGCGTAACAGGGGGTAGCGCAGCGTGGGTGAGATCGATGTAGCATCACTCACCAGGTTGATGCTCTTCACAGATCCGGCTGGCTTGGAATTACTCAACGTACCCGCAACGCTGAAAATGAGGCCGCTGTTGCCCAGTGCTTGGGTGTAGCGGGCCACAGCGCTGCGTATGCCCTTCAGGGCATAGTCGTCGGAACCGGACCCGGTCAGACTGAGGTTCAGCTGTCCGGGACGGCCGAACGCTTGCTGGAAAGTAGCGTTATGGTTGAGCGAATACGGACCCGTGGTTTTTGATCCCGTGTTGTTGAAGCTGAGCATGTGCAGGTCACCCAGAGGCATGACGGTGAGCAGCAGCTCAGAGCTGCCCAGTTCGGCCCCGGGGCGCAGCACAGCCGTGGCCGATACCCCCGGCAGGTCGTTGATGAGCAGCAACAGCCGTTCCAGACTGCCCAGATCAAGCGGTCGCTGGCTCGTAATCTGTTGCGCAAAGGCCTCCACGCGGCTGCTCATCGCTGCATCCGTACCTTCCACGTAGACCTGTGAAATGTGGCCCTCGATCACTTGGACCCTGAACTTGCCTTCTTTCAGCTGTTGCGGGGGAATGAATACGCGCGCGAGGAAGAAACCCCGCTCGCGGTACTTTCTCTCCAGCGCGCTGGCCGCAAGGCGAATTTCTGCGAGGCCGATTTTCTTCTGCAGCAGCGGCGCAAAGAACGCATCGACTTCGGTTTTCGGAAAAAAAGTGGCGCCCGCGATCTCGACTTGCCTCACTTCGAATTCGAGTTCATCCACAGCCCTGGGGACGGCGGCTTTTTCGGGGGTAAGGATGCGCAGATCCAGGCTGGGGGTGCGTTGTGGCGGCCCGGGTGCACGGTCGCGTAGCTGTTGTTCGATCTGCCGCAACTGCTGCAGTTGCTCGGCGCTAAGCGGCACTTGCGCATGCAATGTACAAGGTAGACCAAGGCTGATCAGCACCATGAGGATGGCGCACCCGGAGATGCGCGCTGGACAGGGGCGCGTCACTTGTCCTCCATGATAATGCGAACGGTATTCAGTCCAGCCTCAACGCGTTCGTAGTGAAAGCACGTCAGCGAGTCATGCGGCTGATCCTGGTGCAATTGGCGCACCGCCTCGGGGGCGCGGGGATCAGCGCTTTTCAGCAGGGTGTATACCTCGAGGTAGCGGTGATATAGAGGCGACGCAGATTCTTCGGCGGTGACCGGATTGAACAGCTCGACATGGGTGAGTTTTCCTTTCAGGACCACTTCACCGATGGGTCGGAAATTCAAGTCCGTACAATGTTTCACCACGCTTTCAGTGCAGCAGATGCGCGTGCCGAAATATTTGTTCACGCCTTCGGTTCGCGCCGCGGTGTTGACGGTATCGCCCAGTGCCGTGAAGTCCATGCGTGTATGGGAACCGAAATTGCCGATGACAGCCGGTCCCGTATGCACGCCCAGTCGCGTCTGCCCCAGAGGGATGTCGGCAGCGTTCTGCCGCTTGCGGAAGTCCTCGCAGTAGGCATCCAGTTCCAGCGCGCAGCGCACGGCGCGTTCCGCATGGTCGGCTTGCAGCATGGGCGCATTGAAAATCGTCATGATGGCATCGCCGATGAATTTATCGACCATGCCCTCATGGCGCTGGACGATGGCACAAGCGCCATCCAGATAGGCGTTGAGCACCTCCGCAAGTTTTTCGGAGCTGAGTTTTTCAGACAGGGTGGTGAAGCCCTGAATATCGGTGAAGATGAAGCTGAGCTCGCGCCGCTCCCCGGAAATTCGCAGGCTGTCGGGGTTTTCCACCAGTTGGTTAACGACTGCCGGGGAGACGTAGCGCGAGAATGCCCCTTGCACAAACTTGCGCTGCTTGCGCTCGGCGCTGCCCAACAGTACATCCATCATCCATAGCGACAGCGCCAAGGCGAGCGTCGGCCCCACCAGCGGCAGCATAGGCAGTCCGTAGCTGAAGCCCAGCATGCCGCCAGTCCAAAATAAGGCGATCGCCCCGAGACC
>CAIUKQ010000397.1 GCA_903899705.1 uncultured beta proteobacterium | reverse complement strand
CTTGTTTGTGGTCTGGACTTTCTCTTCACCATATCGCTGTTAACGACTTAGGTGGACCGTGTAAAGTCTCTACACTCCCCTCGCGGGTAGCACGGGATTGCCATCAGCTTTACCTGTTAAGGTTTCCCCGTTTTAGCGGTCTCCACTCACAGAGTTTCCCCTGTAAGGCGCAAGTTTTGGACTGACGAATCAGTTGCTCTACCAACTGAGCTACTGCAGCACACCCCCATTGTATTATGGTTTCGATTCCCATGCGTGTCTCGATACATTTTTACGAGAACGTCCAATTCGGGTCTTTGTTAATTCAGCGGCGTTGGATCGATTGACAGTGTGCCCATAGAACTGTTCCAACATTTTCACCGAAGTTCCCATGTTCTTGGCGAGTAAGTAGGAACTAACATTCTCCTCTAACCGAAATGTCGCATAGGTATGCCTCAGACTGTAGATCGTGCGTTTATCCCCATCTGAGGATTTCAACACTCCTGCTGCCTCAGTCATTGCCTTAAATCCACCCTTAAAGCTGCCTATAGGCTTCCCATCGCGATGACAGAAGACATACTCATCTAGGGAAGGCTCCCCATCTTTTTCTTCTTTTCTCAAGCCCCAAATCCGCCCAAGATAGTCTGATACGTCTTTGGATCGAGCAACCACGTCTCGGGATCCAGTCTTACCTTTTACCCAAAATATGATATCTGTCGCTTCTGAACCATCTAATTCTGAACGCTGCTGGCTCTCTATGTCACGCCACTTCAGCAACCTCGCTTCACCGACTCGGATTCCACTGTTAGCCAAGATCAGGACGTACTGACATAGCATCAACCTTTCGCGATACTTGCCACCTACCCCTTTTCCTTTCTTTATCCATTCGCGCATGAATCTTGTCAGCTTCGTCCAATCAGCACGACCAAAGTGAGGTCGGCGATTGTTCTGCAGTGTCGGTCTATCCCAGTCTATTAGCTGAGCTGTATAGCCTCGCTTTTGGGACCATTCAATGAAAGTCTTCAGCGATGAAAGTTCTGCTCTCAATGTATTGTTCGAGGGTGCCTTTCGCTTGAAGTTTTTACGTCTCCAATCGAGAAAACTGGTTATCGCTTTTGAGTCGATACTTTCAACGGGTTCTTTACCAAAATAAGGAACTGCGTATTGCTCTATGTTCGAGCAAACGTCACGGTATCGTCCTGCGCTTGGGGCAATCGGTTGAAATGAAATCTTGAATTCTGCATAGCACTTGGCGAACGATTTGCCTTTGAGGGAACCACCCTGCTTCACCTTGATACGCAGATCGTCGAATAGATCTTCGGCAAATCTTCGCGCATCAAACTCGTCAGCTGTTTTAGTACTCTTTACAACGTAGCCAGTAGAACCTGGAACGTGTACGCGACATTGCCATTTGGGATTCTTGTGATCAGGTCTTTTGTAGAGAATGATCTCTCCACCATGGAAACTGCGCTGATCCAACTCAAATGATTTGTCCATAGACGCCTCACAAATAAGTGAATTATAAGTGAACGCTATTTGGATGGCTAATTTGCTAATAAGTAACTGATTTATATAACTATATTTTACTCTATCAGCTATTTACGAATCAGTTGCTCTACCAACTGAGCTACGCCAGCCCGCGCGGATTTCCAGTCACGACAAGCACACCGGATGAAACACCCCGCGATTTCGAGGCCGAATTATAATGGAATCAAGCCGTTAATCGCAGGGTTTTTGCCCCGGGCGGGGAGCAATAAAGAGGCAAAAACACCTGTCAATTCGCGGGATGGCCGCCCGGGCAGAAGCCTTAATGTGACGCACAGGGACCTTGGCGGGTACGCCCCGATCCCGGACATTTTTCATGGACACGCGCGACAAGCATACGCCAGTGAATTCCTCCACCGCGACCCATGCCGAAATGGATGAGCTGCTGCGCCAGATTGAGGTGCTAGAAGCAAGGCTTGCCGTGAAGGACGCAGCATCCAGGGAACCCGCCGCGGAGAGCGAAATTGCCAGTCTGGGCAGTCTTGCCGCTTATTCATCCACGATGGTGTCGCAGTCCTTTACATCGCTTACCGAGGCCGCTGCGCGCTACTGCCGCGCGGCGCGCGCGAGCATCTGGCTGTTCGACGCGGACCGGTCGGCCGTCCATTGCGAGGACCTGTTCGAGTCGGGTCCGGCGCGCCACTCCGGCGGGTCGGTGATCCGCGCGGGAGCTCTCCCCACATATTTCACAACGCTGGAAACCGGCGAGATCATCGACGCGGGAAACGTCAACACGGATCCGCGCACCGCGGAATTCGCCGGCGCGTTTCTCGCACAGCTGGAAATCGGCGCGATTCTGGATGTTCCCGTGGTCGATGGCGATCGCCTCGCGGGAGTGCTGCACATCGAGCACATCGGGGCACCGCGCACGTGGAGCGCGCAGGAACGGCTCTGTGCCATCACCATTGCAACGCGCGTCTCGCTCTCGCTCCAGAACAAGGAACGGGCGAAAACCCTGGAGGCCGATCTACACAATGCCGAGTTGCTGCGCATCGCGGCGGAAACGGCGCATGTCATTGCCTGGGAATGGGATCCGGACACCGACCTGATCCGCTGGGGCTCGAATCCGGAATGGCTGCTGGGGCCCCTGGCAGCCTCGGAGGAGAATGCTACCGGCCCGGCGCATCCCGGCTTTGGCGATCTCATGGTCGCCGAGGATTATGAAAATCTGCTGGCCAATGCGCGTTCCTGCCTCATGAGCGGCGACGGCTTCGCGGATTCCTTCCGCCTGCGACGCACGGACAATGAAACCCGCTGGATACTGGTACGCGGCGAAATCGCGAAACAGGGTGGCGGCAAGCGGTTGATCGGCGTCGCCGTGGACAACCACAACCAGCACCAGGCCGAAATCCAGGCCGAGCAACTTTCCCGTCAGCATCGGGCATTGCTCGACAACCTTCCGGATTTTGCATGGACCAAGGATCTCGAGGGCCGCTACACCGCCGTCAATCGCGCGTTTGCAAACAGCGTTGGCAGGGAACCCGGCGATATTATCGGCAGTTCCCAACTCGATTTCATGCCTGCCCACGTACACGCCAGTGTCCGCGAGCAGGACAGGAAAGTCATAGAGTCCCGTCAGACTGTTCGCGACGAAGGGCGCTACCTTGTCGGGGGAAAACAGGGGTGGACGGAAATCGTCAAGGCGCCGATCTTCGACCGCACCGGGAGCGTGCTGGGGGTGGTGGGCGTATCCCATGACATCACCGAGCGCAAGGCCGCGGAAAACCTTCTTGCGGAAAGTGAAAAGCGCTTCAGGGATTTCGCCGGCCTCGGCGCGGATTGGTACTGGAAGCAGGACGCGGAATTGCGGCTGGTTGAATTGACCTCCAGCGGAAACGACGCGCCTGTTCCCACCTCCATTCCCCTGGGCATGCTTCGCTGGGAAATTCCCGGCGTTGACCCCCTGGCTTCAGATTGGGAATCACACAAGGCGACCCTTGCGGCAAGACAGCCCTTTCGTGATTTTGTGTTCGCGATCGTCAATGCCGACCGCAGGCGCACGTGGGCACGTGTCAGCGGCATGCCCCTCTACGATGCCCTGGGCAATTTCATTGGCTACCACGGGGTTGGCAGGGACATCACCGCGCAGATGCGCGTCACCGACCAATTGCGCGTCACCCAGGAACGCCTTGAGATGGCCCTGAGCGGTTCGCAGTTATGCATCTGGGACCTGGACCTGCGCACAGGCGACATTTTTCTGAGCGAAGGCTGGTCACGGTTTTACGGCGATGGCGAGGGCCCCACGCACACCACCATCGAAGCCCTTAACTCAACACTGCACCCGGATGACGTCGATCAGGTCAAGGCCGCCTTTGTCGCCGCCATCCGTGGCGATAGCGAAAAGTATGAAGTCGAGCATCGCAGCCGGACGAAGGACGGCACCTATCGCTGGCTGTATTCCCGGGGCAAGGTGACCGCGCGCGACAACAATGGTCGGGCCATACGCATCAGCGGGACCAACCTTGACATTGAAGATCGCCGGGCGATGCAGGATGCCATTCGCACGGCATTGCAGGAGCAGCAGTCGCTGATGGATACCTGCCCGACCGGGCTTGCCATCGCGCGTAACAGGGTTTTCCTCCGCCTGAATGCCTCTTATGGGCGTCTGCTGGGATACGGGACTGATGAACTGATCGGAAAGTCCACCCGCGTCCTCTTTTCTGACGATGCGTCCTGGGTCGCCGCGGGCAATCTCATCTACGAAACGGGGCGCACCGGCAATTCCTTTAGCGCGGAACTGGAACTCATTCGCAAGGATGGATCACCGGTTTGGGTTCTGCTCTCCGGCAATCTCATCGACCTGCAGAACAACTACGGCATCTATTCGATGATTGACATCACGTCACAACGCAACCTGGCCGACGCATTGGCACGCGCCAAGGACGCCGCCGATTCCGCCAACCGCGCCAAGAGCGGATTCCTGGCGACGATGAGCCACGAAATCCGCACGCCCATGAACGGCGTGCTGGGCATGCTGGAACTGCTGGAATTGGGCGGACTCGAATCCAACCAGCGGGAGACCGTGCACACCATCCGCAGCCAGGCCCATGCGCTGCTTGGCATCATCGACGAGATTCTGGATTTCTCCAAGATTGAGGCGGGTCAGCTTTCCATACGACCTGAACCCATGAGCATCACTCACCTGTACGACCAGTTGTGCGCGGTCTACCGGGAAATGGCCACCGGCAAGAGCCTGAAGTTCGTGCAACAAATCGATCCCACGATGGCCCCGGCACACATCGGGGATGGCGTCAGAATTCGCCAGATAATCAATAACTTGCTGTCAAATGCCATCAAATTCACGGATTCCGGGGAAATCAGGATTTCCGTTTTGGTGGAAAGGCGCTTTGAGCATGGAAACGACATCCTCGAGGACCTGCGCATTTGCATCGAAGACACGGGCATAGGCGTTTCCTCCGAAGACCACGAAAAGCTGTTTCAACCCTTTGTCCAGGCCGATTCGCGCAGTTCACGCCGGTTTGGCGGCACCGGCCTGGGACTGTCAATTTGCAAACGGCTTGCCGAGGCGATGGGAGGCGGGGTGCGCATGCACAGCAACCCGGGGCGCGGCACCGTGATGACGCTAAGCCTGAGCCTTCCGGTGACCGCCGCAGACAGGATTGCAGTCGAGGAGGCACCGCCGAACCTCTCGCGGTGGCAGCCTCTCGATCCGGGTCCGGGCACATCCGCACATGCCAGGCCGGAATCCATACTGATTGCCGAGGACCATGTCGTCAATTTGCGGCTCATACAGAGACAACTGGAACTCCTCGGCTTCAAAACCGACACTGCGAGCAACGGCCAGGAAGCGCTGGAAAAATGGCGCGGCAACCGCTATGCACTGCTGATCACCGATTGCCAGATGCCGGTCATGGATGGCTACGAACTCACAATGGCAATACGGGCGGAAGAAAACGCGCGCGGCGCAGGCGTGCCCATGCCCATCATCGCCTGCACCGCCAATGCACTCGCGGGGGATGCGGAATTGTGCCTTTCGGCGGGAATGAGCGATTACGTTGCAAAACCGGTGTCGATGGCGGCGTTGCAGGAGAAACTCTCTCGCTGGCTGCCGGAAATGACGGCACGACGGCAAACGCGCCCGCCCTCCGCAAAATCTGCAGATCCGGGGACGGCACCGGCGCCTTCCCTGCCACCGCCCCTGATGCCCCGCGCGTTGCAGGAATTCTCGGGTGGCGACGCCGAAGCCGAGCGCGAGATCCTCGAGCAGTACCGGATGTCCAACGAAAAGGATTCCAGCGCGCTGTTGCATGGCATCGAGGTGCGGGACATCAGTTCGGTGCTGCATACGTCGCATCGCATCAAGGGCGCATCGCGCGCCATCGGTGCCGTCGCGCTGGCTGATGTCTGCGAGCAGATTGAAAAAGGGGCGAAAGCGGACGACTGGATGCAGATCAATGGCGCCCGAGCGGCTCTCATTGCGGAACGCGACAGACTGATCGATTACCTGGACGCGAGGGCAGAGGCCGCTTGCGATCCCAACCCGCAGAAGGAACTTCCGCTCTGACCGGAGGCTTTGCAACGATCCTCGCGCACCTCTAAAGTTTCCCGCAATCCATGCCGATAGACCTGCGAAGGGGCAATCTGGCCATGGACCGAAATAAAGAATCAATTTTCCACAAGCCATTCCGGCATCCGGTTGGGGCGCCACATCGGGACCGCGCACGCGAGGGTATTGACCCACTCGTCTTGCCGGCGATCCCGTGAAAAACGTCCTGATCTGCAACAGCAGTCCCGCAGAGGTCAACCTGCTGAGGGTCGCGCTGGGACGAAAATTCGCCGTGCATTCCCTGACTTCCTGGAAGCCGGGCAGCGCCGATGTCAGCGACATGAAAGCCATCGTCGTCGATGCCAACTTCACCGATCTCCAGGGCCTGGACTTCATCGCCGAAGTCAATGCCGGTTCGCATTTGCCGGTCCTGATCATCACGCCGCCGGATGACCCGCATTGCGCCATTGCGGCACTGCGCATCGGCGTGTTCAATTACCTGGTGAAAACGGACCGGATCTATTCCGTGCTCGAAATGGCGCTGGTGGAGGCCACGGAGAAATTCAACGACGACGACGAGTTGAAGCGCGTCATCATCGCGCAGAAGCAGCGTGCCGCCGAGCTTGAAAGGGAACTTGCGAGACTGAAGGATACGCAATCGGCCGCCACGCCGGCGGCGCCAGAACCACCGCCGGGCGACCACCAAAAGCTGTTTGACACCATCAACGGGCGCCTGAGCAGAGGCGAGGTCAATCTTCCCTCCTACCCGGAATCGAGCATGAAGCTCGCGCACCTGATGCGCAACCAGGCCGGCATAGGCCCCGTCGCGCGCATGCTGGAGGGCGATGTCGCCATCGCCGCGAAACTCATCGGCATTTCGAACTCCGCGCGCTACCGGGGCCTGAAGGCCAATTCAACCGCGGAGCAGGCGATATCCGTTCTGGGCCTCTCGACAACCAAGAACTACGTCGATCTCATTGCCAATCGGGCCCTGTATGTGGTGAGGAACCCGCGATACCTGCCGGTACTGCGGGAACTCTGGGAGCACTCGGTTGCCTGCGCCCACGCGTCCAAGGCCGTGGCGGACCTGGCCCGCATTGAAGCCTCCGACGAAGTCTTCTCCATGGGCATGCTGCACGACATCGGCAAGCTGCTGCTCACGCAGATCATTTCGGAAATCGAGGCTGAAAACACCTCGATGAAACCGCTGGAGGAAAACGAGTTGATGGCCTTCCTCCAGGAGCACCACGGCTATTTCGGCAGAAAGCTGCTGGAGATCTGGAAACTGCCGCCGATGCACGCGGATGCCGCGCAATACCACGAGGCGCTGGATGCCGCGCCTGCATTGACGAAAGAGTTGTTCGCCGTGCACCTTGGCAACCTGCTGGCCAAGAAAATAGGCTATGGAACGTTCAGCCAGGAAGTCTGGGACGCCGAAATTCCCGCATCCGCCGCGCATCTGAAGATTGACCTGCAGAAACTCGCCTCGGTGGAGAAGGACATTCTCGCCACCATGAAGGAAAACAATCTCCCGCTGGATTGACCGTCCCTGCAGCCGGGACGGCTGCAGGCCGATTTCCATGCCCGCGACCTCGGCGAAATTTCAAACCCGGTTGCGCACCCGGTCACCGGCGGCGAGTTGCTCCACGAGCTTGCGCGCAATTGTCGTCAGCGGCGCCACGTCGTTGGCCGCCCCTGCTGCAATCGCCTCCTTGGGCATGCCGAACACCACGCAGCTCGCCTCGTCCTGCACGATGTTGTAGGAACCGGCGCGCTTCATTTCAGCCATGGCCGCGGCCCCGTCCTTGCCCATGCCCGTGAGCATGACGCCCAGTGCATTGCGGCCCACGTGTTGCGCCGCAGAGAGAAACAGCACCTCCACCGAGGGGCGATGCCGGTTGACGGGCGGGCCGTTATCCAGCAATGCCACATAGTTCGCGCCGCTGCGCCCGACTTTCAGGTGCCAGTCACCGGGCGCGATATAGGCGTGACCGGGAAGCACGCGCTCGCCGTGCTCGGCCTCCTTCACGCTGATCCGGCAGAGTGTGTTCAGGCGATTGGCAAAACTTTTTGTAAAACCGGCCGGCATGTGTTGCGTAATGAGTATGCCCGGACTGTCCGGGGGCATCTGGACCAGAACCTCCCTGATCGCTTCGGTGCCGCCGGTGGAGGCGCCGATGATGATGAGCTTCTCCGTGCCCGCCCGCCCCCCCACCGATTGCAGGACGGGTTCTCCCGCCCGGGGATCGCCTCTCGGTGCACAGCGCACCTTCGCCTGGGCAACCATGCGGATCTTGTCCGTTATCTCACGCGCACTCTCCTGAACGCCCCGGCCGATATCCAGCTTGGGTTTGGTGACGAAATCCACCGCCCCGAGTTCCAGCGCGCGCATGGTGACTTCCGCGCCCTTTTCAGTCAGGGTGGAAACCATCAGCACCGGCATCGGGTGCAGGCGCATGAGTTTTTCGAGGAACTCGATGCCGTCCATGCGCGGCATTTCGACATCGAGGGTCATGACATCCGGCTTGTGTTCGCGAACCATTTCGCGCGCGGCATACGGATCCGGGGCCGCACCCACCACCACCATGTCGGGTTGGCGGTTGATGATTTCCGTGAGGAGGCTTCGGATCAGCGCCGAGTCATCCACGATGAGCACGCGGGTCTTCTTCCCTGCGCGGGGTTGCAATTGGACGGCCGGCATGTTCATGTTGATTCGCCTCGAATGATCAATAAAAATCGTTAGAAAAGCTCGATGACCCCGCCCGCGGGCGCCTGCACCAGCTTGCGACGGTAATCGGTCTCACGTTCAATCAGCGTGGTGTTGTGCATGGTATGGAGGCGTTTCACCAGCGCCCGCCCTGTCGCAGGAAAGTAATAGACCTTGCGCGGATGCACGTCACCCAGGTCGCGCGCGGCGACACGCAGGTGCTCGGTGGCGAGAAACTTCAGTACAAAGGCCGCGTTCTTGTGGCCGACATTCGCCTGGGTCAGTCCCGGCAGCACGTTGCCCCCGCCAAACACCTTGGCTTCGAGGTTCTCGCGCCGGGCGCCAAGCTTCAGCAGGTGGTTGATCAGCACCTCCATGGCGTAGGTGCCATAACGCGCGCCGCCGAATGAGGACTCGGCGGACTCCACGTCCGGCAGCATGAAGTGATTCATGCCCCCGATGCCGAGCTTCACATCCCGGATGCAGGCCGCCACGCAAGAGCCGAGCACGGTTACCTGAAGAATGTCGCAGGTAGCCACGTGATATTCGCCCGGCAGAAGCTTGGCTGCGTTGATCGAATGGGTGCGGTCGTAATAATTGTTGCGGGCAAAGCATTCCGGCGCCGGTGAACTCGATAACTCATTGACGACCCGGCGGTCCTCCCCGGGTCGCTTTTCCGCAAGCAGAGTCACGCCGCGCACCCGCTTTTTTCGGCGACCTTGTCGGCAAGGCCGTAGACCGTCTTGCCGCGCAGACGAAACAAGTGTGTCGCGTTGTGAAAACTTTCCGAATGCCCTGCAAACAGGAGCCCTTCGGGCCGCATCAATGGCGCGAACCGCTCCAGAATGGCGAGTTGCGTCACTTTATCGAAATAAATCATGACGTTACGGCAAAATATCACATCCAGCGGGCCGCGCATCGGCCAGCCGCTTTCCAGCAGGTTGATGCGTCGAAACGTCACCAGCGAACGCAACTCGTCGCGCACCCGGACCTTGTCGGCATTGGCGCCCTTGCCACGCTGGAAGAAACGCTTAAGCCGTTCGGAATCGAGTTTCTCGACGCGATCGGCGTTATACACGCCGGCTTGCGCGGTCGCGAGCACATTGGTATCGACATCGCTCGACAGGATGCGCACCGGCGGCGAAAAATTGCCGAAAGCTTCCACCGCCGTCATTGCGATCGAATAGGGCTCCTCGCCGGTAGATGCGGCGGAACACCAGATCAGGAGCGGATTCGTCCGGCTGGCGCGGCGAAGATGCTGCGCGAGTATCGGAAAATGATGCGGCTCGCGGAAGAACGCGGTGAGATTGGTGGTCAGCGCATTAGTGAAAGCTTCGCACTCCGCCGGATCGCCCGACTCCACCAGATCCAGATATTCGTGGAATCCGGATACATCTGCGGTCCGCAGCCGCCGCGCCAAGCGGCTGTACACCATGTCGCGCTTCGCTGTGGAAAGGGATATTCCCGCACTGGAGTAGATCAGCTTGCGCACACGCTCGAAATCGCGTTCGGTGAAATCAAAATCGCGGCTCTTGTTCTGCTCGCCCATGGTGAATGCATCTCGCATTGCGTTTTCCGATCAGAATTCCGGCGGTATTGTTCCTGGACGCCGACTGCTTTTAAAACTCGGTCCACTCGTCGTCGGTGCCGGTCCTGGCACCCGTGGCCGGCCGTGCCACGGCCCTGGACTCGCCCTTGGCCGGCAGACGCGCCACGTTCTTCGCCCGTCCGGGGCCGCGACGCTCGCCGGTCTGCGAAGGCTTCGGCGCCGCCTGTGATGCGCGCGCCACTTGATCTCCACGCGAGAGCTTGAACACGCTCACCGCCTGCGCCAGACTCTGCGCCTGCTGCTGCATCGACTCGGCGGCCGCCGCCGCCTCCTCCACCAGCGCCGCGTTCTGCTGCGTCACCTCGTCCATCTGCGTGATGGCCTGATTCACCTGCTCGATGCCCGAGCTCTGCTCCTGGCTCGCCGCGGTG
>CAIUKQ010000396.1 GCA_903899705.1 uncultured beta proteobacterium | reverse complement strand
GGGCTTGCCATCGAAGATGCGGCGGGCGGGCAGCGCGAGACGCTGCCGGTCCACGGCATCCTGGTCCATGCCGGATTCGATCCGGTGAGTGATTATCTCGAAGGCGTCGTCGCACTGGACGATGGCGGCTACGTTGAAGCCGATGCTCACGGGCAGACCGACGCGGAGGGAATATTTGTCGCCGGTAATATCTGTGCGGGCGCCCCGCGAACGGTGGCAAGCGCTGTCGACGATGGCAAAGTGGCCGCTTCCAAGGCTTTGAATTATATGCAAAAAATGACGGCATCCTGAATGGCAAAACGAAAAGAACTGATGCGCATGGGGGCCTTCTTCAACCCCACCGGCCACCATGTTGCTTCCTGGCGGCATCCGCAGGCGCAAGCCGATGCCGGTGTGAATTTTCGCCACAACGTGGCGTTGGCGCAGACCGCGGAGCGCGCCAAGTTCGACATGATCTTCTTTGCCGACAACCTCGCGATACGCACCGCGAGCATGGCGGCGCTGTCGCGTTCGGCGCAGTACATCGCGAACTTCGAGCCGATCACGCTGGTATCGGCGCTGGCGGCAGTCACCGAAAAAATCGGCCTCGTCTGCACGGCATCCACCAGCTACAACGAGCCCTACACGATTGCCCGCAAGTTTGCCTCCATCGACCACATCAGCGGGGGGCGGGCCGGCTGGAACATCGTCACCACCGGGCAGGATGCGGCGGCGCTCAATTACGGCCTTGACCAGCACTACGGCCATGCGGAGCGTTACCAGCGCGCCAGGGAATTCACCAACGTCGTCAAGGGACTGTGGGACAGCTGGGATGACGATGCCTTTCTGCGCAACAAGGAAAGCGGGATCTTTTTCAATCCCGACAAATTGCACGAGCTCAACCACAAGGGAGAATTCTTCTCCTGCAAGGGGCCGCTCAATATCGATCGCCCGGTACAGGGATATCCGGTGCTGGTGCAGGCCGGGTCCTCGCAGGATGGCCGCAGTTTCGCCGCCGAATTCGCCGAGGCCATCTTCACCGGCCATGTGCTGCTTGATTCCGCGCAGAAGTATTACGCCGATGTGAAATCCCAGGCGGCAAACATGGGCCGCAATCCGGACCATGTGGTGGTGATGCCCGGGCTCTCGCCGGTGGTCGGGCGCACCGAATCCGAAGCCCGGGAAAAGCAGGATTACCTGCAGTCACTGGTGGATCCGGTCGTGGCGCGGGAAATCCTCGGCACACTGCTGGGCTACATCGACCTGTCGCCCTACGATTACGAGGCGCCCCTGCCCGACAATCTCCCGTTCCACGACCGCATGGGGCAGGACACGCGCGACATCTGGATAGAACTGGGCAAAAGGGAAAACCTGACCATAAGACAACTCGCGCTGCGCGCCACGCACGGCCGTGGAAAGAGCGCGGTGGTGGGCACGCCGTCGATGATCGCCGACTACATGGAGGACTGGTTCCACAACAGGGGGGCCGACGGTTTCAACATCCAGGCGCCGTATCAGCCGGGCGCCTTCGATGATTTCGTCGAACTGGTGATGCCCGAGTTGCGAAAGCGGGGGCTGGTTCGAAGCGAGTATCAGGGGACGACCCTCAGAGACCATCTGGGCCTGCCGCGGCCCGCCAGCCGCTACCTCGACAAACAGTGATCAGGAGCCGGTGCGTGATGCACCGGCGTTGCTATTTTGCTTCCTGCAGAATGCGGATCATGTGCGCGAGTGAATCCGCATCCAGCTTGGCAAAAATCCGGCTGCGATAGCCCTCGACGGTACGAACGCTCAAGGCGATCTTTTCCGCAATTTCCCGGCTTGAATTTCCGTCCGCGATCAGATCGGCGATGCTGCGTTCGCGCTCGGTGAGGCGCGCCAGCTTTCCCACCACCAGTTCGCGCCCCCCCATTTCCCGGCGGCGTTCGGTTTCGCGAATGATGGCGGCAAACACCGCGTCAATCAGGTGCTGGTCGTCGATCGGCTTTTCCAGGAAGTCGAATGCACCGTCGCGCATCGCGCTGACAGCCATGGACACCCGGCCGTGGCCGGTGATGAAGATGACGGGCATTTCCATGC
>CAIUKQ010000395.1 GCA_903899705.1 uncultured beta proteobacterium | reverse complement strand
GCGGATCTGGCAAGCAGCAATCTCACCCTGTGGTCGGGATCGAAGCCGGTCGGCGCTGACAATGGCGGCAATTATCTTTACTACGGCGTTCGCGAATTCGGTATGTGCGCCGTGATGAATGGCCTGGCGTTGCATCGTGGTGTCAGCCCCTTTGGCGGGACATTCCTGGTTTTCTCCGATTACGCGAGAAACGCGCTGCGGATGGCGGCCCTGATGCAGATCGGGGTGACCTATGTTTTCACGCACGATTCTATCGGCCTGGGAGAAGACGGCCCTACGCACCAGCCGGTTGAACATGCGGCGAGCCTGCGCCTGATTCCGAACATGGACGTCTGGCGCCCTGCCGATACCGTAGAAACGCTGGTTGCATGGATGGTGTCGGTTGAGCGAGGAAGTGTCTCACCACGCGGGCCCAGTGCCTTGCTTCTGTCGCGCCAGAATCTTCCGTTCGTTTCCCGTGATGCGCAGGCATTGGCTGGCATACGCCGGGGCGCCTATGTCCTGATTGATGCGCCCCAACCGAGGGCGGTGCTTATCGGTACAGGTTCGGAGTTGCAGCTTGCACTGGGTGCTGCCAGGGAACTTCAGTCGCAAGGCATCCCAGTGCGTGTGGTTTCCATGCCCTCGAATACCGTGTTTGACCGTCAGCCTGCCGACTATCGCAACTCGGTTTTGCCGCGCGGCATTCCCCGAGTCGCAGTGGAGGCCGGTGTGACAGAGGGTTGGCACAAGTATGTCGGGCTTGAGGGGGCGGTGGTCGGCATTGACCGTTTTGGTGAATCGGCGCCTGGACCCGAGCTCTTCAAGCATTTCGGTTTTACCGTCGAAAACGTGGTCAAGGCAGTGAAGGGTGTGCTCTAGCGGCACGGGGACTTACATTCATATCGGAGTCGGCAATGGCAATTCGAGTCGCAATCAACGGGTATGGCCGCATCGGTCGCAACATCCTTCGCGCGCATTATCAGGGCGGAAAAAAGCATGACATCGAGATCGTTGCCATCAACGATCTGGGCGATGCGAACACCAACGCCCATCTGACACGGTACGACACGGCCCACGGCCCCTTTAGCGGCACCGTGGTTGTCGAAGGCAGTGACCTGGTGGTCAACGGCGATCGCATCCGTGTCTGCGCGAAGCGCAATCCGGCCGAATTGCCGTGGAAGGAACTCAAGATCGACGTTGTGCTCGAATGCACGGGCCTCTTTACCAGCAAGGCAAAGGCCTTGGCGCATATCGAGGCCGGCGCCAAGAAAGTCATCATCTCCGCGCCCGGTGACAAGGATGTGGATGCCACCGTGGTTTATGGTGTCAACACCGGCACCCTCAAGGCCGCGCACACGGTGATTTCGAATGCTTCCTGCACCACCAATTGCCTGGCACCCCTGGTCAAGGCGCTGGATGACCGCATTGGCGTGGTGAGCGGCCTGATGACCACGATTCACTCCTACACCAATGACCAGGTGCTGACCGATGTGTTTCACTCCGACCTGCGCCGCGCCCGTTCGGCCTCGCAGAACATGATCCCCACCAAAACCGGCGCGGCGGCAGCTGTCGGCCTGGTGCTGCCGCACCTGAACGGCAAGCTCGATGGCTACTCGATACGCGTGCCCACCATCAACGTTTCCGTTGTCGACCTCACCTTCGTGGCCAAACGCGCAGCGAGCGTCGAGGAAATCAACAAGGCGGTGAAGGAAGCCTCGGATACCGATCTGAAAGGTGTGCTCGAGTACAACACCGAGCCTCTGGTGTCCTCTGATTTCAACAACAATCCGGCGTCCTCGATATTCGATGCGACGCTGACCAAGGCCGAGGGCACGCTGGTGAAAGTGTTCTCCTGGTACGACAACGAATGGGGATTCTCCAATCGGATGCTGGATACCACGGTGGCGCTGATAAACGCCAAGTAATTGATTATTAAATAATAATTAACCTCCAAAGCCGGGGACACACCACGGTTTTGGAGATACGAGACGTACCAGAAAACGTGGTACGCCCTCCGTTGAATTCAAGCCTCTATCCGATCGGCTCCACCCATCGATTATGCAAGTACTGAAACTCACCGACCTTGACCTGCGCGGCAAGCGTGTTTTCATCCGTGCCGATTTCAATGTGCCGCAAAACGACGACGGCTCGATTGCCGATGACACCCGCATCAGGGCCACGGTGCCCGGCATACGGGCCGCAAGGGATGCCGGAGCTGCGGTGATGGTGGCCTCGCATCTGGGGCGTCCGACCGAAGGTGAGTGCCGTCCGGAGGATTCACTTGCGCCCATGGCGGCGCGTCTTTCGGAACTGCTGGGATGCCCGGTGCCACTCAAAAAAGACTGGACCGGCGGCGTTGAGGTCAAACCCGGCGAAGTGGTGATGTTGGAGAATTGCCGCTGCAACAAGGGCGAAAAAAAGGATGACGATGCCTTGGCGCGAAAGCTCGCCGCCCTGTGCGACATTTACGCCAACGATGCATTTGGCGCCGCCCATCGCGCTGAAGCGACCACGCATGCCATGGCGAAGTACGCGCCGATTGCCTGCGCCGGGCCGTTGATGGCCGCCGAGATAGATGCGTTGACCCGTTCGCTTCGCGATCCTGCAAGGCCCCTGGTGGCTATCGTTGCCGGTTCCAAGGTGTCCACCAAGCTGACCATCCTCGAGGCGCTCGCCGGCAAGGTCGACCAACTGGTGGTGGGCGGCGGCATCCTCAATACCTTTCTGCTCGCCTCGGGTGCGCACATCGGAAAGTCGCTGGCGGAACCCGGCCTTGTAGGCGCAGCCAACAAGGTCATGGCCGCGATATTTGCCAAGGGAGGCTCGGTGCCTCTTCCGACGGACGTGGTCACCGCCAAAACCTTCTCGAAGGACGCGGTTGCCGAATGCAAGCCGGCGCGTGAAGTAACACCGGACGACATGATTCTCGACATCGGACCGCATTCAACCGAAGTCATCGAGTCCATTATCGCGAAGGCGGGCACCGTGGTCTGGAACGGTCCCATAGGCGTGTTCGAATTCGACCAGTTTGGCGAGGGTACGCGTCGCGTCGCCGAGGCGATTGCCGATTCAAAAGCTTATTCGATCGCGGGCGGTGGGGATACGCTCGCGGCCATCAGCAAATATGGCGTAGCCGATCGGATTTCGTACATGTCCACCGGCGGTGGTGCCTTCCTGGAATTTCTGGAGGGAAAGACGCTCCCCGCGATTGCGGTCCTGGAAGAACGCGCCAGAAAGTAGAGCGCCCGACAGAGCGGTAGCCCAGGAGATCCGTGGATGCCCGCTCCGGTACGCTGCCCGGTCACCCGGCGCGGCGCTTCAGTACAAGCCGCTTTGCACTTTTTCAAGTTCATGGATGCCGCGGCCGATGTCCTCGAGTAGTGCGGTGAGCGCAGGTTGGTCTGCCTGAAGGCTGCGAGACACACATTGCTTCAGCAGTTCTGCAAATCCTTCGTGGTCCTGCATGAGTAAGTGGCGCTTTCGAAGGTCAAGCGAGATCAGTCGCTCCACTTCTTCCATGTCGATGTCGCCCAATCCCGGACAGCAAGAACATCCCCCGCCATGTCGCTGGCAGACCAGGCTCCAGCGGCCCAGAAGCCGGGTGGCTGTCAGTGCCGCAAGGAGTGGATCGGCGGGCACGCTGGCAACCGGACTTTCCATCGTACTCATTCAGGCTGCCGGTCGCGGATTGATGCCGGCCAGCTTACCCAATTCGCGATGCACGCGTGACACTCGCTCGATCTCGCCTTTGGCGGGGAAACGCTCATAGAAACCCTCTGCTTTATAAATCCGAATCTGATCGCTCCATGGCGCGAGACGCGCCTCCCAACGTTTGACCCTGCCTTCGGCCTCCTGGCCATCTTCGCGCGCAAGGTCGGCGCACACCCGCAGCATCGCCTTGATGGTAACGGGTTTTGTAATCATGAAATTGGCGTGTCCCCAGGCCTCGCCCCATACACGCTCGGCGGCTTTGAAGAAGTCCCGCACCATGCCGTAATGACGCGGTACTTCGGTGCGGCTGCCGCCGGCCAGCTGGATGCGGCGCCAGTCGCGATTGACCCATCGGTGCAGTTCGTTGAAGAGCTCAGCCTGCAGAATCCATTTGTCCTTGGCGCTGCGACCGCCAAGGCGGTTGATCCGGTACCGAAGCGGGCTGTCTGCCTCACTGTAGAGGCTGGCCACCAGCTTGGCGGCGAATTTGCGGTGCGGCTCCGCAAAGGAAACCCTCTCGTAGAGATCGATGAGGTGGCTCTTGTTGATCCGCGTCGGCGTGGAATTGATGGTGACGAACATTTCCGTGGCGAAGTCTTCGCTTCGGCCATCGAAAATCATGCAGGGCACCCTGATGGAACCCGCCTCGGCCGCGTGCTCCTGCATGTAAAAGCGCAGCGCCGCCAGCCGATGCTGACCATCAATGATGAGGAACTTCTGCTGCGGCTCGCCAAGGTGACCCACGCCTTCGGCGCCGGCAAGCGTCTGGAAACGGAGCTTTTCCGAGGTGAACAGGAGTACCGTCCCCGGTATGGGTGGCTGGGAGACTGCGGTTTCATAAAAATTTTTCAGGGAGCGTACTTTTGCTTTGGAGATGCCGCGTTGAAACGCACTGTCGGTACGCTCGATTTTCGCGATGAATTGTGCGATTTCGTCGGATTGTGAAATGCGTGCCGGAGCTATTTCTTCGCTTTCGCCGTAGAACCGGCTGATGAATCGCACCTTGGTCAGCAGGTCTGTGGCCGGATAGCTGCCGAAATAGAAAATGCTGTCTTTCTGTCGGATCTGGGTGGCTAACACAGGGGCGCTCCTTTATTGAAGGCTTGTGAGGCTATCTCCAAAGTGAAATATAACTGAGATCGGGGTGGAGCAGAATCCGGGAGAGGCCCTCAGGCAGCGGATTGCGCCAGCCCCCATTGGCGCCGCCGGGCATGAGCTGCCGTGTCGGTCTGGTAGAGTAGGCCACGCACAAGGGAGACGTCATGCAAAGAAGCACCAAAATAGTGGCCACGCTGGGACCTGCCTCGAGTGATCCTGAGGTGCTGGAGCGCATGTTCCGGGCCGGTGTTGATGTGGTCCGGCTCAATTTTTCCCATGGAACTGCCGAGGACCATATCCGCCGGGCGGAACTGGTTCGGGAAATCTGCCGCAAGACGGGCCGTACTGTGGCGATCATGGCCGACCTGCAGGGCCCGAAAATCCGGATTGGGAAGTTCAAGGACGGCAAGGTCACCCTCGCCCCGGGGGATATTTTTACCCTGGATGCCGAGCGGGAATTGGGCGATCAGGATGGCGTTGGTCTGGATTACAAGGAGCTGCCGCAGGACGTCAGGGCCGGCGATATCCTGCTGCTGGATGACGGGCGGTTTGTTTTTGAAGTGCTGGACGTCGAAGGCAGCAAGGTGCGCTGCAAAGTGGTGCACGGTGGCGACCTGAGCAACAACAAGGGGATCAACCGCAAGGGCGGCGGCCTGACGGCGCCTGCGCTGACCGCCAAGGATATGGAGGACATCCGCACCGCCGCAAAGATGAAGGTGGACTACCTCGCCGTGTCCTTTCCGAAATCGAGCGCCGACATGTATATGGCGCGACAGTTGCAGCGTGCGGCGGGCGGCACCGCCTTCCTGATCGCCAAAATCGAACGTGCCGAGGCGGTTGTGCCGGCGGCGCTGGCGGACATCATGTCCAGCTCGGATGGCATCATGGTGGCGCGCGGCGACCTGGCCGTCGAGGTCGGTGACGCCTCGGTTCCCTCGCTGCAAAAACGCATGATCCGCACCGCCCGGGAAATGAACAAGATCACCATCACCGCCACGCAGATGATGGAATCCATGATCTCAAGCCCGATACCGACCCGCGCGGAGGTCTCCGACGTGGCCAACGCCGTCCTGGATGGTACCGACGCGGTGATGCTCTCGGCGGAAACCGCCAGCGGCAAGTACCCGGTCGAGGTGATCGAATCCATGGACCGGATCTGCATAGAAGCCGAGCAAAGCCAGGCGGTGGCGCTGGACCAGGAGTTCCTCAACCGGGTGTTCACGCGGGTTGACCAGTCAATCGCCATGGGGGCGTTGTTTACGGCCTACCACCTGAAGGTGAAGGCCATCGCCGCCCTGACGGAATCAGGGTCCACGGCGTTGTGGATGTCGCGCCTGAACTGCGGCGTGCCGATCTATGCCCTGACCTCGCAGACCGCGACCCGCTACCGCTGTGCCTTGTATCGCGACACGTATCCGCTGATGATGAAGCATGTGGCCACCGATCGCGAGCAATTGCTGCTGGAGGCGGAAAGCGTGCTTGTGGCCAATGGTGTGGTCAAGGAGGGTGACTTGATTGTGCTCACCATCGGTGAGCCCATCGGCAAGCCCGGTGGCACCAACACCATGAAAATCGTGAGAATCGGCGAGCATCGCGAAACCTGATCGCGGAGGCGGCGGTAAGTTCCCGGGCACCGAAGGGGACCCTTGGCAGGCGCCGATTCCGCAGGCCGGATGTTGTTTTAGCCTTTGGATCACTGCGTCGAACGCGGTAAAATTGGCACCTGAAAATCCCTACAACACAGCAATCCCGGAGGAGTGAATGAGCGAACTCGCCAAAGTGGCCCAGGCCATGGTCGCCCGAGGTAAGGGCATTCTTGCCGCCGATGAGTCAACCGGTACCATCGGCAAGCGATTCCAGAGCATCAATGTCGAAAATACCGAGGAAAACCGCCGTGCCTATCGCGACCTGCTTTTCTCCGCCAAAGGCGTCGGCGAGCACGTTAGCGGCGTGATTCTCTATGACGAAACCCTGCGGCAGAAATCGGCCAACGGCATGCCTTTTCCGGAGATGCTTGGAAAGTTGGGCATCCTGCCGGGCATCAAGGTCGATGGCGGTACCAAGGACATGGCGCTTTGCCCCGGCGAGACGATTACCGAGGGGCTGGACGGCCTTGCCAAACGCTGTGCCGAATACGTGAAGCTGGGGGCCAAATTCGCCAAGTGGCGCGCGGTGATCACGATTGGCGCCGGTATTCCCTCCAGTGCCTGCATCATTGCGAATGCGCACGCCCTTGCCCGCTATGGCGCGATCTGCCAGGCCGAGGGACTGGTGCCCATCATCGAACCGGAGGTGCTGATGGACGGCGACAATACGATAGAACGCTGCGAAATCGCGACGGAAGCCACGCTGCGCGAGGTGTTCGCGGCGCTTGCGGCCCAGCGCGTTGCGCCCGAGCAAATGGTATTGAAGCCCTCCATGGTCATCTCCGGCAAAAGCTGCGCGCGTCAGGCGGGCGTGGATGAAGTGGCGGAAAGAACTCTCCGGCTGCTCAAGCGTTGCGTGCCGGCGGCGGTGCCCGGCATTGCGTTCCTGTCAGGCGGCCAAAGCGATGAACTGGCAACGGCGCATCTGGATGCGATGAACCGGCTGGGTGGCGGTCCCTGGACGCTGTCGTTCTCCTATGGACGTGCCCTGCAACAGCCCGCGCTCAAAGCCTGGCGTGGTTCGGCTGCGAATGTCGGTTCCGCGCAGGCGGCGCTGCTGCATCGCGCGAATATGAACGGTTTGGCAGCGATGGGGCAGTACCGTGCCGATTTGGAGAAGAAGGCGGCCTGACCTCGTTGCCCGTTTCCCGGACCCTGACGGGACCGGGATTGTTTCGACCCATTACCTGCTAATTCGACGGGACCCATCCACGTATGACATCTTCCCTTTACGAATCCTCGATCAAGAGTCTTAAATTGCTGACGCGCGGCAAGGTGCGCGACATGTATGCGGTCGATGACAAGCACCTGCTGATCGTCACAACGGACCGGCTGTCGGCGTTCGATGTCATTCTGGGCGATCCGATTCCGCACAAGGGTGCGGTGCTCAATGCCATGGCCAATTTCTGGTTCGACAAGCTCGCTCATGTGGTGCCCAATCACCTGACCGGTATCGGGCCGGAATCCGTGGTCAAGGGGGCGGATGAAATTGCGCAGGTGAAGGGGCGGGGCACGGTGGTCAAGCGCCTCAATCCGCTGCCGATCGAGGCGGTCGTGCGCGGCTATATCATCGGTTCGGGCTGGAAGGATTATCAGCAGACCGGCGCAGTGTGCGGCATCACGCTCCCGACGGGGTTGCAACAGGCGCAGAAACTGCCCGAGGTCATTTTCACGCCGGCCACCAAGGCGGCCGTGGGAGATCATGACGAGAATATTTCCTTCGCGCAGATGGAAACGCTGGTGGGTGTTGCGGTCGCAAAGACGGTTCGGGATGTGTCGATCCGTTTGTACAGCGAGGCCTCCGAATATGCGCGCACGCGGGGCATCATCATCGCCGACACCAAGTTCGAATTCGGACTGGATGACAAGGGGGCCGTGGTTCTGATCGATGAAGTCCTGACCGCCGATTCCTCGCGTTTCTGGCCGGCTGACCAGTACCGTCCCGGCATCAGCCCGCCTTCCTACGACAAACAATACGTGCGTGATTATCTGGAAACACTGGACTGGAACAAGAAAGCGCCGGCCCCGAAGCTTCCCGCAGAGGTGATTGCGAAGACCTCGGAAAAATACCGCGAGGCCTATGAGCGCCTCGCGGGCAGTAAATTTGTCGAATAGCAAACAGGAAAAATCGGAAACATGGCAACGGCAAAAAAAGTATCGGTAGGCGTGGTGATGGGCAGTACCTCGGATTGGGAGGTCATGTCGCAGGCGGCCAAGGTCCTGAAGGAATTTGGCGTGCCCTATGAGGCGCGCGCTCTCTCTGCGCATCGCACGCCCGAAGCTCTCGCCAAATGGCTCACCAGCATGGAAAAAAGCGGCGCCAAGACTTTTATAGCTGCCGCTGGCGGTGCGGCGCACCTTGCCGGTGTGGTTGCCGCGCAAACGCAGTTGCCGGTGCTGGGCGTGCCCATGCCCTCCAAACATCTCGCGGGGCTGGATTCGCTGTTATCGATGGTTCAGATGCCCAAGGGAATCCCGGTTGCAACGTTTGCCATCGGAGAGGCGGGGGCGGCCAATGCGGCCCTGTTTGCCGTGGCCACTCTGGCGCTGTCGG
>CAIUKQ010000394.1 GCA_903899705.1 uncultured beta proteobacterium | reverse complement strand
TCGGCCGTGGCTGGCGCCGCCGGCCCAAGGGATGCGGCACTCGAACTGGCATTGCGCTTAGACGCCGCGGTAAAACATGAACGTCCGGATGGCTGGCGCGGCGTCAAGACCAAGGAACAGGTGATCAAGTCCGCCTTGTACGGCATCCTGCAAAGTGAAGAAGAGGTCGAGCGCATCTTCCTGATTATTTTCAACAACCACGAATACTGATGACGACACGCATTGACCTTGGAGAATTCTCGGCCGACGTGGTCAAGAAGGACATCAGGAACATTCACCTGAGCGTCCATCCACCAAACGGCAAGGTGCGCATCTCGGCGCCCATGCGCATGGACCTGGGCACCATCCGGGTGTTTGCAATTACAAAGCTGGCCTGGATCAAACAGCAGCAGAAGAAGCTGCGCTCGCAGGAACGGGAGACACCTCGCGACTACATTGATCGCGAAAGCCATTACCTGTGGGGACGTCGGTATCTAATTGAAATAATTGAGAAAAATGCTTCTCCACTGGTGGAATTGAAGCACAAACGGATGCGCCTGCAGATCCGCCCCGGCGCCAGCGAACTGGCGAAGCAGACAGTCCTCCACGACTGGTACCGCGCGCAGGTCAAACAAGCCGCGGCACCCCTCATCGCCAAGTGGGAACGCCTGATGCACGTAAAGGTCAGCGGCATTCTGGTCAGGCGCATGAAAACCAAATGGGGTTCATGCAGCCCGGACCTTGCAACAATCCGGCTTAATCTGGAATTGGCGAGAAAGCCGCCCGACTGCCTGGAGTACGTGCTGGTGCATGAGATGGCACACCTGCTTGAGCGCACTCACAACCGGCGGTTCGTCGCTTGCATGGACAAGTTCATGCCCAAGTGGCGCTTTCACCGGGATGAATTGAACAGGCTACCGGTCAGCCATCAGGACTGGACCTACTGATCTACTCGAAAAGCAGCAGCGTTCACTCGGGCACGATGCCCGCCGCCTTGACGATCCGCTGCAATCGCTCGACGTCGGATTTCATCATCGCGCCGAATTGTTCCGGCGTGCCGCCGGCGGGCGCGAGGCCGCCGCGCTCCATGAGGGTTCTCAGATCCGCCTGCGCCAGCGCCTTGTTCATCTCGCCGTTGAGGCGGGAGACAATGGCGGGCGGCAATCCCGCCGGGCCGAAATAGCCGCCCCACAGGGGCGGGCTCTGGAAACCGGGAAGGATATCCCCGACCACCGGCACGCCACCGAGCGCGGCGAACCCGCCGTTATTGAGCAACGCAATGTTTTTCAGCTTGCCCGATTCGACGAACTGGCGCGTGGTGGCATAGACGGAAAATGCGGTATCGATACGCCCGGCCACAAGATCGGTGATGGCCTGCGGACTTGATTTGTACGGAACGTGCAGGAATTTCACGCCGGCGATCAGTTGTATGAGCTCGCCCGCGAGGTGATAAGCCGAGCCGGTGCCCGTGGTGCCGAATGACAGCTTCCCCGGATTCTTCTTCGCGTAATCGATCATCTCCTTCAGGCTGCTTGGCGCCGACGGATGACCGACGATGGTGCTCACGGCCTCGAAGGTGTGGAAGATGGGCGTGAAATCCCTGAACGGGTCATAAGGCACATCCTTCACCAGGAATCCGCGGATGATCTGCGTGGCACCGGTGGATGCAAGCAGTGTGTAACCATCCGGCGCCGATCGCGCCACCGTTCCCGCGCCCACCGAGCCATTGGCGCCGGTCTGTGATTCGATCAGCACGGGCTGACCCATGGTTTCGGTGATTTTCTGTCCGATGAGGCGCGCGATGGGTTCGGCGCCGCCCGAGTAAGTGAGGATGGTGCGTATGGGTTTGATGGGATAGCTTTGCGCGGCGGCATGCAAGGTTGCAAACATGAACGCAAGGCTTGCGAGCGCGAAGAGTCCGGCCGGTTTGAATTGGGGAAACACGATTTTCTCCGCTGGAGGTTGCGCGGATTCTACGACGTCAAACCAGGTCGCATTGGTGA
>CAIUKQ010000393.1 GCA_903899705.1 uncultured beta proteobacterium | reverse complement strand
TCGAAGATGTTCAAGTTGATGCCGAAGCGTTTGCCAGGACATATGCAGCGAATCTGAACGCCGAACTCGACGGTCTGCTGATTCTTCTCAAGCAGGTCGAGTTGTTATACGACACAGGCACATTGGCGACGAGCAAGAGCGAACGTGAAATTCATGATTTTCTGAAAGAAATCATTGTCCCGGATAACGTTCTGCAGATTACCCTGGTCGGTTTGGATGGCTTCTCTCGAGGCATTTCCAGCCTATACCCTGGGGGGATTGTTGATCTAACGGATCGCGAGCATATAAAATTGTTTTTGAATGGCGGCCGCCGAACCCCTTTTCTCAGTCGACCGGTGGTGGGAAAGGTGACGAACCGCCTGACCCTGCAACTGGTGGTCCCGGCGCTTTCGCCCAGCGGTGATCTACAATATCTATGGGTTGTCTCTATCGACAGCTCCCGGTTGGAGGCCTTCGTCTCCGATATTCATCGATCCGCCGGCTCATCGATTTCCGTGTTCGGGTTTGATGGCTATCTCAGATTGATGGGGCGGTCTGGTACTGAATCCTTAGAGGGTTACAACCACCTCCTCAATACCTCCTACAAGCTAATGGTCGAGAACTATGTAAAGGATGGGTCACGTCGATTCCGACGTTCGGGTCAATACGCGGGGCTTTCGGCCAATGAAGAGCGTATTGGCTATGGAGTTGTTCTGCCAAAGTGGGAAGTTCTGGTGACTTCGTCCGGCGCGTTGGCTGCGATTGAATTCAACCTTATTTCGCTCAAGATTGCGCTAGCGTTGGCGTATGCGGGAACGGGGTTGGCGCTAATTTGTCTGGGGCTGTTCTTGCAGTCCGGGAATATTACGCGCCGGCTCAAGGTCGAGACCGGCCTGCAACAGCGGTCTTCGGCGTTAATAAAGGGGCTGACATCTACGCCAGGCATTTTTGCCGCGATAGGTGGAGAGTGTACATGGAAGAATCGGGAGTTTTTACAGTCAGCGGATGCTGTCGATTCTGACGGATTGGATTTAAGTTTTGCAAGGGCGCAAAAATTCTCGACGCAGTTGCTCCGCCAAGTTAGTGCAGGCAGCTTTGTGGACAATTTTCAGACCAAACAAGGTCCCTGCGAGGTGGTCTGGGCAGTAATTTCGTTCACAAATGAACGTGGCGTGCAGGAAATAGCATTCATTGCCCAGGACCGGACCTCGTCGGTGCGTGCGTCACGAAGGGAATTTCAGCGTTCAAAACTGGCGACGCTGGGGGAAATGGCCAGTTCCATGGCCCATGAATTGACCCAGCCTTACAATATAATCGGTTTGGCAGCAGCAAATCTTGAACGCCGGCTGAAACGATTGGGGGGCGAGGTCGAGTCGGCCGCCATCAGCGAAAGCCTGTCAAAAATCGAGCTGATCGAATCGGCCGTTGACCGCGGGCGGCGCGTTATCGACCATATGCGCAAGTTTAGCCGGACCCAAGATGGAGTGGCTGGCCGTTGTGACGTTCGCAAGTGCATCCTTTCAATGAATGATCTGATTGAAGAACGATTCCGGGTTGAGGGAATTGCCCTGCGATTTGAATTGCCGGCTATGCAGATTTTTGTGGGGATCAATGAAGTCGTTCTGGAACAGGTTCTTCTGAACATCATATTCAACGCGTTCGATGCCTTTTCCTCGCAGAAAAATCGCTTGGCCGGACATGACAGGAATCGTTTTGTTGAGGTTGATTTGAAACCTGGTCTGTCCGCCGAACATGTCGTGATTGAGATCAAGGACAATGCCGGGGGTGTGCCGGCCGAAGTTGCAGACCGGATATTTGAGCCGTTTTTCACGAC
>CAIUKQ010000392.1 GCA_903899705.1 uncultured beta proteobacterium | reverse complement strand
GCTCGCCGAACTGGTCAAGGAGCGGAAACTCGTCAACGAGGACCAGTTGCTCCAGGCGACGGCCGAAGTCCACGGGATGCGGGTGGCCAACTTGGAGGAAACCAAGCCCCAGCCGGAGGCGGTCAAACTCGTCCAGAAGCAGATGGCCGAAACTGGCTGCCGCAACTATCTTATGTCACTGGGGCCGCAAATCGGGGCCACAAACACCGCGTTTGGCCAGCCGAAATTCGATGACGGCGTTATCGCCTATGACCAGGACAAGGCCACCCGCGCCACGCTTGCCGATTTTGAACTGTTCCGCAAATCGCTGCCGCCCGAACTGGGCTTGATGATCGATGTACATTCCGCGCTCGATCCGGTTCGCGCCACGCAATATGCGAAGGATTGCGAACAATTCAAAATGGTCTATGTCGAGGATCTTCTGACTGCCAAGGATGAGAGCCATTACAAGGTCATACGGGCACTGACCAGCACACCGCTTTCCATCGGCGAGGTCTGGAACAATCCGGCGGAATGGCAACCGCTGGTCGAGCAGCAACTGATTGATTACATCCGCTGCCATGTCTCGCATATCGGCGGCTTTTCGGCGGCGCGCAAGGTGGCGGCGCTGGCCGATGCCTATGCTGTGCGCTTTGCCTGGCATGCCAGCCCCAACTCTCCGGTCGGTCACATGACCAACCTGACCCTGGACCTGACCCAGAGCAATTTCGGCATCCATGAGCATGTGCCCTATCCCAAGATCATCCAGGATATTTTCAAGGGCCATCTCGAAACCAAAAATGGTTTTGCCTGGGTCAGCGAAAAACCCGGCTGGGGCATGGAAATAGACGAGGCGCTGGCCTCCAAATATCCGCTGAAGTTGGAGCATCCCAATGAAGTGCGCACACCGGACGGGGCTATACGTGACGGCGACGGCTGATCGCGAATGACCGTTTTTAGCCCGATTTTACTGGATTTCTGAGTGATTGCGGCAAAAGCCTGGGAGAGAATTATGGCGCTTGGCAACTGGTATATAGCCGCACTGGTCCTGATGTTTGCGGCAGGGTTCACGCAGTTGGGTGATGCCCAGACCACACCGAATCATCCACCTCAATTCCAGGTTCCAGTTGTGCCCAATCCGCTGGGCCAGCCGCTAATCGGTAGTGATGGCTATGTCCGTCCTAACGTAATGTTGGGGCCGACGGCGCTGCGTCCCGAAGACAAGAAGTATGCCGATTATAGTGGCGCGCACATGAAGGAGATGGTGCAGGAAATCGCCAACCTTTCCATCAGGGATCGCGATTCCGGCACTGTTTATTGGGGCCGCAATATTGGCACACTGGGTCATACATTGGCCGAAGACTGGACGATGGATCATCTCAAGAAGCTCGGCCTCAGCGATGTTCACAAGGTGATGCAGGACATCAAGCAGCCGCAATGGATGCCGCATTCCTATGACATTAATTTCGTCAGTGACGGCCACAGTTTCAAACTGCCATCGGCGCGTCCCTCGCAATCGCTGTCCACCCCGGCCGGCGGTCTTGACCTGGAACTGATCTGGGCGGGCCTTGGTTCGGAAGCCGATTTCGCCGGCAAGGACGTCAAGGGCAAAGCGGTCCTGATCCAGGATATTCCGCTGCCAGGCGACATCAATCACACCGCTGTCACGGAACAGGTCGCCAAGCGTGCCTTCGCCCATGGCGCGGCCGCCGTGGGCCTTGTCTTCGGCATCACCGACAACTTCTCGCTCTGGCAGCGCACCGACGGCAAATATGGCTTCAATCTTGGCTTTGAAGACGGCATGAAGCTGCGCGACATGCTCAATGCCGGCAAAAGCGTGCATGTTCAGTACAAGCTGGATGCGGAGATCCGCACCAGCGGCGTCACCGGCGCCTCCGTGTTCGGCACCCTACCGGGAGCCAGCGACGAACAGGTGATCATTGTCGCGCATATGGATGGCTATTTCGAGGCCGCGCTCGACAATGCCTCGGG
>CAIUKQ010000391.1 GCA_903899705.1 uncultured beta proteobacterium | reverse complement strand
GGGGCATCGCTTGTGGTGCGCACGATATATTTCACGGAAACCGTGGCTGATTTGACCGTGGCACCCGGCGATGGGGAAAGAATCGTGATCACGGGAGGCAGCAGGGAACTCAGGTCGACCACGGTTTGCACCGCTTCGACTGTGGTTGGTCCCCCGGCTTCGTCGTCCGGATTCAAGGTGGTTTGCACGGGATCCGCCGCGGGCTTTGGCGGGGATGGCTTGTCGTTTGGCCCGGCGACGGGGACAGGCAGTGCTGGGGGCTGCGGTTTGATTGCGACTGTAATGTCGGGAAGCTGCGGTTTGATCGGAGCCACGACGATCGGGGCATCCGGTTTGGGCTGCGGAGGCGCCACGGGTATCGAAACGACGGGTGCGACGGGCCGGGGTGGTTCGGGTTTTACCGGTTCGGCATTGACGATGGGCGCAGGCTTGGGATTGGCTACGGGTTGCGTGCCGCCGACAACAGGCGCCGCTGCCAGTGCAATCGCCTTTGAATCGTCGGCGGTGGCGATGATCTCGGCAACGATTTCCGGACGGTAGAAATGGGCCCTGAAGCGTGACACCGGGAAAAAATCCGCCTCCTGATTGGGCAGCCGGTTGATATGCCATCCCAGAAGGTCTTCTGCTCCGACACTCGCGTCGTAATAACCGGTCGGCGAGGCGAGCACCCAGCGCCTGCCATCGGGCGAGGGGAATAGAGTCGCCAGCAACTTTCCATTGGCTCTGCGATACCAGCGAATGCTGCCGTCACCCACCGCGGCTACGATGAGCCTGCCATCCGCCGAATGGTTGACCGCATAGTGCGCGAAAGATGGCACCGACCAAAGTTGTTTGCCGCTTGCGTCAAAATTGACGATGCGTCCTGAAGTGCCGACCGCGAATTCCCGGGTGTCCGGGGAAATGGAGAGGCTTCGAACGACTTCGAATGCTCCGAAACCAAGGCGCCGGTTCGCAAGCTGCAATGTCCCGCGGGTATTGCGCCACTGATTGTAGAAATTCAGGGATCCGCCGGCGGTGACCGGCGAGCGCATTCCCTGCTCCTTGCTTTCACCATTCGAAAGCTTTCGCAGACTCAGATCGAAATTCAACCGATGGGCGCCGGCATCGGGAGAGAAATCGACCTTGGTACCGTCTTTGGAAACTCTCAGAAAGTCAGCGGTATCGAGGAAATTGGCGGCCTGGGGTCTCACCGCCCACGCCATGCCGCCATCCTTGTTAAAGACGCCCATTCCGGCACTGTTGCCGGTCCAGGCGATGCTGCCGTCATTGAGAGGCACCGTGGCTTCTATGCCCGTGTCGCGTCCGATTGGAAGGTCCGTCGGGATTCCCCGCCCGCGATTGGGCCAGCGCCGCACGAAGAGCGGAGACAGAAGCGTGGAGGACACGCCGGCGTAGAGCATTTCCCCGTCACGGGACCAGGCGAGGTTGGACGTGCCCAGATCCCTGTCCCAGTTTGTGGAAGCCCGGTAGCGCTCGTCCAGCGTGTCGGGGTCATGAATGGTGACGAATGCAGCGCCGCGCGACTGACCAACGGCCAGCAATTTTCCGTCAGGAGAAAAACGCACCGCTCGGGGCCTGCCTGATGGTCGGGTAAGCTGGTCGACGTGTTTTGCTATTTTCAGGGCCAGCCCGTTCAAATCGATGCTGTAGACGCGAACCGATCCGTCGCCGGAGGCGGTGGCAAGCCTGCCAAAGCCGCTGAAATGAATGTCATCGATGAAGTCACGATAGGCGGAGTCTCTTGCCAGTTCGCTCCAGTCTTTGGTGCGCAGGATGCGCAAGCCGCCGGTTTGGCTCATGCCCAGGGCAAGCAGGGTTCCATCGGGCGACCATGCGAGATGAACAACGGAATTCGGCAGGCCTCCGATTGTCCGTACGAGGCGGCCGGACGCAGTCGCGAACAACAGCACGCAAAATGTTTTTTGATGCCACGCACAATGGTTGCCGCCTGCGGCAATGGTAGTGCCGTCCGGGGAAATGGCAACCGCACCCACAACGCCCCGGGTGGCAGGACCGATCGGCGGCCGCATCACTTTCAGCAACGCCCCGGTTGAACGCTCCCAAAGCCTGACGGTTTTGTCTCCGTTGCCGGTTACCAGATAGCGGTTTTCCGAGTCGGTATCCATTGACGCGATTGAGCCGACGTGGGTGCCGGATTCGACACGCAATTGCGGTTTCGTGCTGAAGTTGCCTTGCGCGTGCGCGGCCGAGGCAGAAAACATGCCCGCCAGAACCGTCGCGAAAGCCAGTCCTTTCAAATAAGGAAACTTCATTTGCATGAAATGCCCCCGGGTCATTTGATGGAATCAAACAGTGCGAATGTGCGTGAATTCGCAAGAGCCGTGGCCGCGGCATCGTAGCGATTATGGTCGTTGTTCGCGAAGCCATGGACGGTGCCCGGATAGACGTACCACCTGGCCAATGGAACGGAATCCAGCGTGTCGCGAAGTCGCTGGGCATCGGCCGGCGTGTGGGTTCTGTCCGTTTCCGACACATGCATGATGAGCGGCCGCTTGATGTCCTTGGCCTTTTCCAGATGCGCATGCGCACTCGTCGCGTAGTAACCGGCCGCCGCACCCACATCATCCATCGTGGCGGTTGCCAGATAGGAGAGAGTCCCGCCCAGGCAGTACCCGGTCACCGCGACCCTGCCGCCCGTCTCCGGCATCGATTTCAGCTTTTTCACGGCGGCGATCATGATCTCGATCTGCCTGTGCTCAGGCAGTTGCCCCCGGTAGGATTTGCGCGGGATGCCATCGGGATCAATGATGTCAATGGGTTCGACCGCATAGAACAGATTGGGCAGCAGAACGATGTAGCCATGCTCGACAAAGGGCCCCGCAACGTTTTCGTAATCGTCGCGAAGGCCGTGGATGTCATGGATCATGCAGACCGCGGTCCCCCTACGGTTTTTCGGCATGAAGAGCCAGGCGGGAATCTGATTTCCCGCAGCATCGGGAAAGGCAATCACTTCGTGCGTCATGGTTCCCCCAACTCAATCCAGCTGAATGTTTCCCGCCTTGATGATTCTCTGATAAACCGAGTCCGTCTCTCGCACCATGGTCACGAACTGGTCCGGTGTGCTGACGATGGCAACCATCGAGAGGTCGGTGAGCTTGACTTTGACCTCTGGTGCGACCAACGACTTCGCGATATCGCTTCCAATCCGCTGCGCGATCGCGCGCGGCAGTTGCGGCGGCCCCCAGAATCCGTACCAGGGCGCGGGCATCTCGAATCCGGGCATGGCTTCGGTGATGGCGGGGATCGATGGCGTGGCCTCGAAGCGGCTGGATTGCGTGAGCGCAAGCATCTTGATCTTGCCGTCCTTCAGCAGCGGCAATCCGGTGGCAAGGTTGGTGATCGCCAGATCGATCTGGCCGGCGGCGAGTGCGGTCATGGCGCCGGGCAATCCCTTGTAAGGCACGTGCAGGAAATCGATACCCTCGAGTTTTAGCCGTTCGCCCACCAGGTGCTGGAACGAACCGATGCCGGAACTGCCATAGCTGAGTTTTCCCGGATTGCTTTTTGCAAAGGCCAGCAATTCAGCCATGGAATTAACGGGCAGGTCGCGCCGCGCCGCGATCGCGCCCACTGATGTCACCGCGCTGGTAATCGGCGTGAGCTTGCGCACGGCCTCGGGCGCCGCGGCGTTGGATTGCCAGGTGATGAAGGTGCCACCGGCGGTGTAGAGGACGAGGTATCCGTCAGGCTCCGCGCGTGACACCACTTCGGCGCCCACCTTGCCGGCGGCGCCGGGCCGGTTCTCGACGATGACCTGTTGCCCAAGATAACTGCTGAGTCGTGCCTGATACATGCGCGCGGTCACATCGACAGCGCCACCCGGCTCATAGGGAATCAGGATGCGCAGCGGTTTGGCGGGATAGCTTTGCGACTGAACGGGCAGTGCGGCAAGGCCGGCGATGGCGCAAAGGAGCGTCCGGCACAGGACCCGGATCGTGGCTTGGGTATTCATGTAACTAATTGATTTTCATGTGTATTTATGTGGATCAGCGTGATGAGCCACGGACAACGTCACGTCGCCGGTCGCCAATCCTCACCATGGGCGAGACGCCTCGTGGTTGCCCGAATCGTGGAGAAATCGACGCCGGCCTGCCAGGGCGGTTCGCCGCTTTTTTCGAAATGATCGATGGCATCGAGCAGGGCCTTCCTTGCATGGACCAACACGGCATCGCTCATGCCCAGATGTTCCTTTGCCCGGTTGGTTCTGACACCCATGGAGGAGGAAACGATGAAGTCCTCGAAAGGCACATTACGCGTGAGGCCGGTCCAGTGTCCTTCCCGCATGGCGTCGCGATTCTGATGCCACATGTCCTCGGGACTCCCCAGATTCGCCGCGAAGTCGCGGGGATCGGGATCGGAGCCTTTCCACAGGCGATGGATCTCAGCATCGGTCACCGGCGCCTCAATGCGATAGATGAAGTACCACTCCGCGGTGTGTTCATCATCGATGGGGACGATGGCCCGACCCGAGAGCGGGCTGCCTGGCGCGGTGGGTACCATGGTGAAGCAGGGGAGCACGAGCTGACGCATGCGCGCATACACAAAGCCGTCCGGCATGTCGCGCAGAGCCGCCTCGCGCATGCCATAGCGCGTGTCATCCATTTCCATTTTGGGCGACAGGTTCTTCACCGCGAGGTCCACATCGCGGTCGTTGGAACCGCCACCGACCACGGTGCTGCCGTGCAGAACCCCGAGGTGCGCGGCGTCCAGGTGGGCTTCCAAGCCCTGCAGCCAGTTGTAATTGAGCACGGCGCGTTTCGCATGCACATGAATCGCGGGCAGGGTGTTGAATTCGAAAAGCGGAAAGGCCGGGGCGGGCTTTCGTTTGCCCAGGTACACCCACACCATGCCACCGCCTTCGCGCACCGGATAGCTTTCCGCGTGCACGGAATCAAGGAATGCCTGAAGCCGTGGATTGGCCCCTTCGCAGGGCGCTTCCAGAAGACGGCCTGCGGTGTCAAAGCGCCAGCCGTGATAAATGCAGACAAGGGAATTGCGTTCGTTTCGCGCCAGGGCCAGCGAGGCACCGCGGTGCGGACAGGCCTCATCGAGAAAACCCACCGTGCCGTCGGTCGAGCGCCAGACCACGTAGTTCTCGCCGAACAGACGCACGCGCTGCGGCGCGCCATCGGCTTCAAGCGTCGCAGAAACGGCGGCGGGCACCCAATACTCGCGGAACAGGCGGGCCATGCGGCTGCCGGGTCCGACGCGAGCGAGACAATCTTCCTGGTCACGATTCATCATGTTTTGAGTATAAACGACGTGGAAAGGAAGGTCTTACCGGTTGCGCCACGGAATTTGCAAGCTTCTGGTTGCGCTTGGTCATTGGAATGGATAAATTTTGCCGCCCTGATGAAACGCGAATACCAGATTTACGCGAAAGTGATCAGGACGGTTAATATCCCGATGCAGTGAGCGACCGTCACGTTCATCACCCGGAACCAGGGCGCCTCACCGAGTCTGAAACGCGAAGTCATTCCGAGTTTGAATCCCATCAAAGGGCAGTTATCCATGGATATCGAATCGACGCGCCTCATCATCGAGGCGCTGAAAGAGGAGCAGATTGACCTCTACGTCACCCTGCCGGAAGAACCCACGGTGTCCCTCACCGAAGCCATCCAGAAAGATCCGTACTTCACCTGCATCACCGTTGCCTCGGAAGACGGTGGCGTCTCGCTGTGCGCCGGCGCCTCGATCGGCGGACGGCGCTGCGTGTTTGTCACCGGCGTGGCCGGACTGCTCAAAGGCGGCCTTGCACTCATGCACATGGGACCGCAGTACGGGATACCGCTGTTCATCCTAGCCTCCTACCGGGGGGATTTCGGCGACCGTTCGGGCATTTCGGGCTCCAAGCTTCAGGTATTCCGCCAGGTCGGCGAACCCTTTCTCGACGCTCTGGGCGTTCCCTATCAGGTGGTGAGTGAAAAAAGCAAGTTGAAGCGCATCGTCCGCGATGCCCATTTTGCGAGCCGCGCGGGCGACACCGCCGCGGTGCTCCTTTTGACCGGGGAGGTCCTGTGGTAAAGCACTCGGCATGTATGCAACTCTTGTCGGACCTGATCGACAATGAATCCCTGATCGTCACCAACCTGACCACCAATGCGCGCATGTGGTCGGCCCTGCGCGGCGACCGGCCCAGCTTCTACGGCCTGAACATGGGCCTGTGCCTGCCGTTTGCCATCGGCCTTGCGCTGGCCTTTCCCAAGCGCAAGGTCATCGCAATCGACGGCGACGGCAGCTTGATCATTGAAACCAGCAGCTTGATCACCGCCGCCGATGTCAGACCGTCCAACCTTGTTGCCGTGGTCTTTGACAACGGCAACTACACCAACATGGGCAAGACAGCCACGTCACGCAATACCGATCTGGAAATCATGGCCAAGGGGGCCGGAATGCAGCGTACCGTGACCACGCGCACGCTGGAGGATTTCGGACGCGAAGCCAAAGCCGCACTGACGGGCAATGAGATGTCTTTCATCGTCGCGAAGGTTGAGCGCGACGAAAAGCTCCCGTTCGCGGGAAATTACATCCAGCGCTCGGAGCGCGGGATGAAGGAATCCTTCGTCGATGCGCTGCAGCGGTTGCCGGATTATCCGAAGCCGCATTAGCCAAAACTGCCGGTGAATTAAATTACAGAATCAACAAGAAGGGAACCGTCTTACCATGCAGAAGTTCGGAATCGGCCAGAGTGTTCAACGTTTCGAGGATCCGCGGCTGTTGCGCGGCCACGGCCAGTTTGTCAACGACAATTTCCTCCACAACCAGGCCCATGCGGTGGTGCTGCGTTCACCGCATGCGCATGCGCGCATTCGGAGCATGGACACGGCAAAGGCCCTCGCGGCGGAGGGCGTGCTGGCCATCTACAACGGGGCTGATTACGCGGCCTCGGGACTCGGGGCGCCGGCACCGGTGATGAAACGCACCCGCATCGACGGCTCGCCGATGTTTGCGAAACCGCATCCGGTGATCGCCCGCGAGATCGTGCATTACGTCGGAGAACCGGTGGCGCTCATCATCGCGGAGACGCTTTCGCAGGCCAAAGACGCGGCCGAACTGGTCGAGGTCGATTACGAATCCCTGCCCGCCAATGTCAACGGCGCCCGCGCCGTGCAACCGGGCAGCCACGCAGTCTGGGCCGAGTGCCCGGACAACCGCTCGCATATGCAGGAAATCGGCGACAAGACTGCCACGGATGCGGCCTTCGCCAATGCAACCCACGTGGTCAAGCGGCGTTACGAGGTGACGCGATTGCATGCACAGTACCTGGAGCCGCGCGGCGTCGTGGGTGATTACGACGTGAAGAACGACCGCTATGTACTCTATGCCGATGTGCAGTATCCGCACCGCGTAAGGGAAATGCTCTCCAACCGCGTGTTCAAGCTGCCGGCACACCGCGTGCATGTCATCACCCAGGACGTCGGCGGCGGTTTCGGAACCAAGGGATGGCAATACCCGGAGCACCGGCTGATGTTGTGGTCGGCAAAAAAACTCGGTCGCCCGGTGAAATGGAACTGCGAACGCAGCGAGGTCATCCTTGCGGATGAACACGCGCGCGAGAACATCACCGAGATCGAACTGGCGCTGGATGCCGACGGAAAATTCCTCGGGCTTCGCGCCAATGTCGAAGCCAACGTCGGCGCCTATGTGTCGTCGGACCGCAATTTGCTGGCGCCCTTTGGCGCAATGCGTGCGCTCTCCGGCACCTATGCCATTCCCGCCGCCTACGCCCAGACGCACGCGGTGATGACCAATTGCAATTCCACCGCGCCGTACCGCGGCGCCGGCAGGCCCGAGGCCATCTATGCCATCGAACGACTGGTGGACGATGCCGCCCGGGAATTGAAAATGGATCCGATCGAGCTGCGGCGCAAAAACCTGATCGCGCCCTCGGCCATGCCCCTGAAAACGGCACTTGGCTACAACTACGATTGCGGCGAATTCGAGCGCGGGATGGACATGACCATAGAGGCCGCCGATCTGGCCGGTTTTTCCAAACGCCGCGACGAGGCAAAACGTCGCGGCAAGCTGCGCGGCATTTCGGTGATCAGTGCCATCGAAATGGCGGCAGGCGCGGGCATCGAGGAAGCCGAAGTGCGCTTTAACACCGGCGGCACGGCCACGGTGATCGTCGGCACCAAGAACCAGGGGCAGGGCCACGAGACCATGTACAAGCAGATCCTCGCCGAGCGGCTGGGTCTGGACCCGGCAGAAGTCGAGTTTGTCGATGGAGACACCGACCGCCTGGCGTACGGCATGGGAACGTCAGGATCGCGCTCCACGGTCATGGGCGGCAGCGCGGTTTGTGTCGCTGCCGAGAAACTGGTTCAGAAAGGCCGCAAGATCGCCGCGCACATGCTGGAGGCCGCCGAGGCCGACATCGTTTTCGCGCAGGGAAACTTCACCGTCACCGGCACCGACAAATCCGTCGCGATCAAGGATGTGGCCAAGGCCGCCTTCCAGCCCGCAAAACTTCCCAAAGGCCTCGAGCCGGGCTTCTACGAAACGGGAACATTCAATTCAACGGATTTCACCTTCCCCAACGGAGCGCATGCCTGCGAGGTCGAGATCGACCCGGACACCGGCGAAGTGCAGTTGATCAATTATGTGGTGGTGGACGATGTCGGCACCGTGATCAATCCCATGACACTGAAGGGGCAGATCCACGGCGGCGTCGCGCAGGGCGCGGGGCAGATACTGATGGAGAAGATTGTCTATGACGAGGAAACCGGACAACTGCTCTCGGCCTCCTTCATGGATTACGCCATTCCCCGCGCCAGCGACATGTGCGACATGGAAATCCACAGCAATCCGGTGCTGACCAAACGCAATCCGCTGGGCGCCAAGGGCGCGGGCGAGGCGGGCGTCGTGGGCGCCATGCCCGCGGTAATGAACGCCATTGCGGATGCCCTGGCCCGCGAAGGCGTCAAGCACTTTGACATGCCTGCAAGCAGCGAGCGCGTTTGGCGAGCGCTTCAGGATGCACGGGCGACTGCCTGACGCCCGAACACCAAGCCACATTCAAGGAGAAGAACGCATGTCCCGACTGGCAGCACTCAAGCAAGAGACCCTGAGCCCGGAACAGGCAAAGGTGTATGCGGAGATCGAGGCGAAAGGCGGGCGGCTGGGTGGCCCCTACAACGCCTACATCCGCATCCCCGGGTTCATGCGCCTCAATCAGGAAATGGGCGATTACCTCAGGAAGAATTCACTCTCGGGACCGCTGCGCCAACTGATTGTGCTGACCACCGTGAAGCACTGGGGCGCGAAATACGCCTGGGCCGTGAACGCGCGCTCGGCGGAAAAAGAAGGCCTGAGCCGTGCCATCGTCGAGGCAATTGAAAAGGGACAGGAGCCCGTGTTCAAGGAGGCGAAGGAACGCCTTGCCTGGACAGTGGCCCGCGAACTGCTGAACAACAAGGTCATTTCCGATGCAACCTACAAGGAAGCCGTGGGTGTTTTCGGCGAGGCAAGCCTTGCCGACGTGGTCGTGACCACCGGCTTTTATTCCATGGTGTCGATGACGCTGAACGCCTTCGACATCGATCCACCGTCTTCACAGGCATAGAGGTTCTGATCATGGCCATACTCGGGGTTGAACAACTGGTCTACGGCGTCGAGGATCTGGAAAAGGCGATCCGCTTCCAGGATGACTGGGGCATGGAACGCGCGGATTCCGGCGCGCATGGGGCCGATTTCCGCTTGCTGAATGACACCACCGTGCACCTGCGCGACGCGCAGGACGGAGCGTTGCCGCCCGCCACCATTCGCTGGTTGCCGCATCTGACACGCTCCACGCTGCGCGAGGCGGTCTGGAGCGTCGACAACAAAAACTCGCTGGATGCCATCGGCGCGGAACTCTCGCGCGACCGCGAAGTGAAAACGGATTCAGCTGGCGTGCTGCACACCGTGGACGACAGCGGCTTCCACATCGGCTTTGCGGTGACAAAACGCAAGGAGATCGTCCTTACGCCGACGGTCAACAACACCCTGGGCAGTTATCCCCGGCGCAACCGCCAGGCCGACGGCGTGCGCCGCCGCCGTGTCAGTCCTTACAAGGCCGGCCACCTCGTCTATTGGGTGCCCGACAAACTGGACGAGGCCGCGCGCTTTTACGTCGAGCGGCTCGATTTCCGTCCCACCGACAACAGTCCCGCCATGCGCTTCATGCGCGCCAATGGCAGCAACGATCATCACACCCTCCTGATCCAGCAGCAGGACAATACATGGGGATTCCAGCACGTCGCCTATGAATTCAAGGATTTCGACGAAGTCATGTTCGCCGGATGCCACATGGAAACGCAGGGCTGGAAAACCAACACCGGCCCGATCCGCCATAACGTCAGTTCAACCTGTTCCTGGTACCTGTGGAATCCGGCGGGTGGCGTTTCGGAAGCCTATTCCGACATGGATTACGTGGATGACAATTGGGTGGTCGGCTGGAATGACCCCAAGGCGCCCGGATCCTATGGTGTGTCATGGGCGGTTCGTCCGGGCAAGCGTCGCGCGCGACCCGCCGAATGGATTGACGACTAGATAGCAACGATGAGCGGGCCCCTCATGCCGCGGCCGCTAGGCATACAGTCCTTGTCATTGCGGCTGAATGCCCAGTTCCCGGATGATCTTTCCCCACTTGTCGCGCTCGGTGCGGTACAGAGCCGCAAGCGCCTGCGGCGTGCTGGCGCCACCGTTGTTGGCCCATACAAATTTCTGCACCGCCTGGCTGAACTGCGCATCGCGGACGATTCGGTCCATTTCCCGGTTTACCCGGTTGACGATGTCAGCCGGCGTGCCGGCGGGCGCCGCCAGGGACAACCACCCTTCCGATTCATATCCCGGATAGAACTCTGCCACTGCGGGAACGTCCGGGAAGGCCGGCATCCGTTTGAGCGAGGTCACGGCAAGAAAACGCAATTTCCCGGAACGGATGTGGGGCAGGGCCGTTCCCGCGGAATTCACCAACACCGGCACCCGGCCGCTCAGGGCATCCTGCACAGCCTGGGAAGTGTCCTTGTAATTGATCTGTTGCATGCTGATCCCGGCCAGCTTATTGAGCCATTCCTGGGAAATGTTCAGAAATGCCACGGTGATGCTGTAGGAGAGTTTGCCCGGCTGGGTTTTGGCAAGCGCGATGAGTTCGGGAAAGGTCTTGGCCGGCAGGTCGGGATGCACGGCGATGGCGGAAGGACCCGAATCCACAATCATGGCAACAGGCACGAAATCCCTGATCGAATCGTAGGGGATGTTTTTGACCAGGGAAGGTGCGATAGCCACCGATACGATCGAGGCCACATAAAACGTGTAGCCATCCGGCGCGGACTTGGCCGCCGCATCCGCGCCAATCACCCCTTCGCCGCCGGCGCGGTTTTCAACAATCCAGGACTGACCAAGCGCCTTACCCAACTGGTCGGTGGTAACGCGCGCCACAAGGTCGGGCGCGGATCCCGGCGAGTTGGAAAGAATCAGACGGATTGGCTTGGCAGGCCATGCGGACTGGGCATCGGCACCTCCGGACAGGCACAGACAAAGCGCGAGCAGCATCCAACGGCGATTCAGCAGCACAGTCATCTCCTTACACTCCATTTCAATCGGGGAAATATCCAATGAAAACAAGTACAACGGCAGCATGCCTGGCATTTTTTACCGGGCTCGGCTGCGCCCTGCCTGCGTTGCCGCAGTCCTATCCCTCCAAACCTATTCGTCTCATTATGCCGTTCACTGCCGGCATTGGCACGGACGTGTTTGCCCGCAAGCTGGCACCCATCGTCGGCGAATCGATCGGGCAACCCCTGCTCTCTGAAAACCGGACCGGCGCGAGCGGCGCCATTGGCGCGGAGGCGGTCTTCAAGGCGGCTCCGGACGGCTACACGATACTGTTTTCCTCGGCTTCGCCGACGGTCGCCCTGCCGCATACCGTCAAGGACCTGCCTTTCGATCCGAACGGCTTTACGGCCATCATGGGGGCCATCGAACCGCTGATCGTGATCGTGATCAAGCCTTCGCTTCAAGCCAATACCATGCGCGAGTTCGTCGAACTGGCCAGGAAAAACCCTGGAAAGCTGAGCTATGGCAGTTCAGGCATGGGCTCCACCTTCCATATGTTTGGCGAGTCGCTCAACCGGACGGCTGGTATTGACGTACTCCACGTGCCCTACAAAGGGACCAATCTCGGTGTCAATGACATCATGGCAGGGCTGCTCGATATGGGCTTCGGATCGCTCGCGGGCATCGGGCCATTGATCAAGGCAGGGAAGGTCAGGGCGGTTGCGATTCTTGGCGAAAAGCGCGCGAGCGTCATGCCTGATATGCCCGCCGTCACTGACGTTATTCCCGGGGTGGATATTTCCCCGGGCTGGTTTGCATTCTGGGGGCCACCCAAGTTGCCGCAGCCCATCGTTTCGCGCTTTCACGGCGAACTTGTCAAAGCCATGAACACGCCGGAAATGAAAGCCTGGTACGACACCAACGGTTTTGCTTATCTGGGGACCACGCCGGAGGAACTTCGAACCATGCAGAAAACTGGCCTGGAGACCTACGGTCGGATCCTGAAGACGCTGAAGATTACTCCGCAATAACGCCCGGAAGCGGGTGCGGCCTGGCCCAATAACTATTGAATAATCAAAGTATTCAGGCGTTGTGCCAACGCACTATATTATTTAACATAATATGCATTGTGCGCTATTTAGGGCTTTGAACCCAAAGGGCAGCGACTTGGGGAAAGCTCCCGTCAGGTCTCGCCCCAGACCTCCTGAGCAACCTGAACCACGAGCTCCAGCTTTCGTTTCTGGTCATCGATGCTTAAAGGGTTTCCCAGAAAATGGCTGGAAAACCCGCACTGAGGGCTGATGCCCAGTTGATCAAGCGGCGCAAATCGCGCGGCGGCGTCTATCCTGCGGCGCAGTTCGTCGACGGATTCCAGGGTCGGGGTCTTGGAGCTGACCAACCCGAGAATGGCGTGCTTGCCTTTGGGCAGAGCGGAAAGCGGAGAAAAATCCCCGGCCCGGGGCGAATCGTATTCCAGCAGATAAGTATCGACGTCGATCTGCCCAAACAGAGCTTCGGCCACAAAATCGTAGCCACCCGAGGCCATCCAATGGCCGCGGTTATTGCCCCGGCACAAGTGCATCGCCACGGTCATGTCCGGGGGCCGACCGAAAATGGCAGCATTGACCACGTTCACGTAATCCCCGAGCAGCGCCTGCGGGTCGTCGCCGCGCTCACGCAGCTGGGCCTGGACGGCCGGGTCGCACATGGTGGCAAACATGGCATCGTCCAACTGCACATAGCGGCACCCCAACCGGGCCAGATCGGCAATTTCCTCCCGATACGCCCGGGCCAGATCCGACCAGAACTCATCCAGATCGGGGTAAACCGCGGCGTCAATGCAGGCGCGCCCCCCAAAGAAATGCAACGCGTGTGGCGCCGGCATCGTCACCTTGGGGGTTAAATTGGAATTATTCTTAATAAAATCAAAGCATTCCGTGTTGAAACTGCGAACCCTGCGAATCTTCCCCTCGACAAAACCGACGGGCACCGGCAGCTTGTGACCATCGGGATCACGGAAGACAAGCCCGTGATCGCCAAAATCGATGCAGGTCCCTTCCAACTCCAGCGCAAAATCCTGCCACCAGGACCGCCTGCGGAACTCACCGTCCGTGACGACTTTCAGGCCTGTGGCCTCCTCCAGGCGGACAGCCTCGACGATGCATTCATTTTCCAACCCCTCAAGCTCCCGGAACCGGCGACTCCCTCGCACTCGAGCATGATGATCGCCTTCCAGTCGGTCTCGAGCCTGCCTGAGCCGCTCTGGCCGCAGCAGGCTGCCGACATGTTCGGCACGAAAAAACGGTTTCTTGTTCGTAGTCGTTTCCATCCGCCGATGTTATCAGCCACAAAGAGCGATGCGCCCAGCCCGTTCCGAAACCCGGAACCCTTGCGCCGTCTCGCACCATCTGTTGGAATGCTCCACTCAACCCCTGCGAGGAGACAACATGAAAAATGAACAATCCCTGATTCAATGCGGCTGCGAGACTGGGGCCGCGTGTAATACCTCGCGACGCCAATTTCTGGGTTCGGTGGCCGCAGCCGGCGCCGCTGCCATGCTTCCTTCCGGGCTGGTCAGCGCCCAGGCCCCGCGGCCGTTGATCGATATGCACCACCACTTCTATCCACCCGAATTCAACAAGGCTGTGGTTGAGTTTTCCGGCGGCCAGCCGCCCGCGACAGCCAAATGGACACCGGCCTCGACGCTCGCAGAAATGGATCTCAACGCGGTATCCATGGCCATGCTCTCCCTCTGGTCGATACCCGGTGTGTGGATGGGTGCCAAACCGGAAGGCATGCGCCGCTACGCTCGCATGTGCAACGATTACGGCGCGCAGATGATGCGCGACAATCCGGGCCGCTTCGGCCTGTTTGCCGCCCTCCCCCTGCCGGACGTCGAAGGCAGCCTGCGTGAAATTGAATATGCTTTCGATGTGCTAAAAGCCGACGGCGTGGGCCTCATGACCAACTTCGGCGACAAATGGCCCGGAGATCCGGCCTACGCGCCAGTATTCAACGAACTCAACCGCCGAAAAGCCGTTGTCTATTTCCATCCCGTGACGGCGGCCTGCTGCAGCGGCAATTTCGTCCCAGGCGTATCGGGTCCGTCGATGGAAGTTCCCTACGACACCGGACGCGCAGTGTTCAGCCTGCTGATGAGCGGTACGCTGTCTCGCCTTCAGGATATCAAGTGGGTGTTTTCGCATGGCGGCGGCACGGTGCCCATCATTGCCGAGCGAATGAAAACCCTGGATGGCAACCTGCCGGCCACCAAAAAGGCCGCGCCGAACGGTATCGACTATGAACTGAAACGGCTTTATTACGAGACTGCCAATGCCGCGCACAAACCCAATCTGGCCGCCCTGCTCGCCTACGTCCCGGTATCCCAGGTGATGTTCGGGACGGATTTTCCGTATGTGACGGTGGCGGACAACGCCGCGGCTTTGCGTCGCTATGGCCTCGCGCCGACTGACCTTCAGTCCATCGAGTACGGCAATGCGATGCGGATCATTCCTCGTCTGAAAGTCTGATCTCCACTGCCCGGCCGCGGAGAGCGACCGGGTTCATTGACACTGGCTCCGTTTATACCGGCGGGGCCGGAGTTACTGCGGCTGGATATTGAGATCCTTGACGATCTTGCCGGTGACGACGATCGAATCCTTGATGGTCGCAAGCAACGCGTCCGGCGTGCCCGCCACGCCCACCATGCCCAGGTCATTCAGACGTCCGGCAACGGTCTTGTCGTTGATCGCCTTGGAAACCTCCGACTGGATTCGCGCCACCAGCGGCGCTGGCATGCCTTGCGGTCCGACCATGGCAAACCAGGAAGGTGGCGGCTTGTAACCGGGCAGTGCCTCGCCGATAGTCGGCACGTTCGGAAGCTTGTCCACGCGGGAATCACCAAATACCGCCAGCACCTTCATCTTGCCGCCGGTGAGGTTTCCACCCGCCAATGCGATGGTTGGAAAGAAAATATCGATGCGCCCGGAAAGCAGGTCATTGAGCGGCAGTGCCATGTTGCCGCCGGTGTAGGGAACATGAAGCGCCTGGATCCCGGCCGCGCTAACGAAGGTCTCGCCGGTCATGTGAAAAAACGAGCCGACGCCATTGCTTCCGAAGGACAGCTTTCCGGGATTCTTCTTCCCGTATTCCGACAATTCCTTCACCGTGTTCGCCGGCACATTGATGTTGACCACCAGCAGACTGGGCGCATACGAAACCAGGCTGATCGGCGAAAAATCCTTTGCCGGGTCATACCCTAGATCCTTGGACAGGTAGACACTGGAGGCCAGCGCACCGCTGCTTGAATGCAGCAGCGTGTAACCATCGGGCGGTGATTTCAGAACCTGCCGCGCACCCACCAAACCGCCGCCGGCACCATTGGTTTCGATGAGCACGGGCTGACCCATTGATTCCCCCATCTTGGCTGCGGCCATGCGCATCGCCACATCGCCACTGCCTCCCAGCGGAATGGTGCTGATGACCTTGATCGGTTTGGTCGGATAGGCCTGGGCCAATGCAGCAGCCCCCACTCCCATGCCTAGCATCGCGGCTGCCCCAAGCACGAATGCCCTGGATTCAGAATTTCTCATCATGACTCTCCCTGGATGGGGCGCCCTGCAAGACCTGTGCGCCGTTGCGAATACGATCTTCCCATGGAAAGCAAACCTGCGCCGGACACCTTCCTGCCGCCATGGAAATGCCGTGCCCGGGTCGGGTCGGGCCGGGTCGGGTCGGGCCGGGTCGGGTCGGGCCGGGCCCGGCCGGTAACGGCATCACCGCCCTCGTCAATGAGACGATGACGGTATCATCCGAACGCGGGCCGGTACCCGCCCAAACGGAGGAGAACATGAAAAATCAGGCATTCGCAACCATTGCCATGGCTGGTGCATTGACTTTGTGCCACCCGGCAGTCGCCATCTCGCAGGGTTATCCGGTGAAACCGATACGCATTATTTCCCAGTTCACCCCCGGCGGCCCGGGCGACGTGTTGACCCGCGCAATCACGCAGGTGATCACGCCCTCCCTGGGACAGGCATTCATTGTCGAATCGCGTCCGGGCGCGGAGGGCCTGATCGCAGCCGAGCAATGCCGTCTTGCAACGCCGGATGGCTACAACCTGTGTGCCGCGGATTCCTTCACGGTCTCGCTTCTCCCAGTCATCAGCAGCAACATGAAGTTCGATCCGCTGAAGGACATGGCCCCCATTGTTCATTTCGGTTTTCTCAGTTCGCTCATCGTTGCCCAGCCATCGGTGCCCGCCAACACGCTGGAGGAGTTGTTCGCGCTCGCGAAGGCAAAGCCCGGCGCTGTGACCTGGGGTTCCTGGGGACCGGCCTCCAGCCCGCATATCTATATGGAATGGCTGAAAAAGGAACGCGGCATCAGTTTTCTGGAAGTGCCCTACAAATCCGCACCGTTTGCCTGGCAGGGCCTCCAGTCCGGTGAAATCCAGGTCGCGGTGTTTGCCACGGGCCCTGCGGCCGGCGTGGTCCGCGCTGGCAAGGCGAAAGCCCTCGCGCTCGTCAATCCAGCGCGGTCCTCGGTCGTACCCAATGTGCCCACGCTGCAGGAGGCGGGGCTGCCGGTCAATGTCCTGACCTGGTTCGCACTCTTTGCTCCCAACGGGACTCCGCGCGATGTCATTCAGCGCATCAATGCAGAGTCTGTCAAAGGCTTTTTCAGCAATGCGGGGCTTGTCGACAAGTATTTGATTTCACAAGGCTATTCATCAGCATCACCCACCGGTGGAACGCCCGAGGCGTTTGCGGAATTCCTGAAGCAGGACCGGGAATCCAACGAACGGCTGGCCAAACTCACGGGCATCCGGTTTGATCATTGAGTCCTGGCACCGGCGGGATCCGTGAAATGAACCGCACGAATTCTGCCGGCGTCGTTCAATGCTAGGGGCGTTGATTCGTTCATGGCGAACGCGAAAACAATCTGCGCCGGCACAGCCCGCAATGGGCCCCTGTTCAATTGAAGCGGCCACTGCCTTCTTTGAAGCCGGAAAATTCGAGGATGCCCTGCTCCAGTTGCGTGGCTGGCTTGGCGAACACCCGGAGGACTCAAAAGCGCAGTCACTGCTGGCAGGCTCACTGTCGGAAACCGGGCAGAATGACGAAGCCTGCGAAATGGTCGACCGCGTTCTTGCGGCCACCCCACGCGAACCGCAACAGGTGTGTGCCGCCGCGGAAATCCACCGACGGGCGGGCAGGTTCCGCCGCGCGCTTGAGCTGGCGGTTCTCGCCTGTCAGCTGGAACCTGGCAATGAGGCCCATTGGATCGTCAGGGCAAGGATCCTCGAACAACTCGGAAACAACCTCGATTCCTTTCATGCCTATTGCCGGGCCGTGGCTCTTGCGCCGCAGGACCTGAATCTTCATTCCTCGCAGCTCTTTCTGCTGAACCGCAGCGCCCTGTTCTCGTCGAAGCGCACGCTGGCCGAGCATCGCCGCTGGGCGGAAAAACATGCGGACGCCCTGACCGCGTTGGCCAAGGAGCATGGGAACATCGTCGACGCAGGAAGGCGGCTTCGCATCGGTTATGTTTCCGCGGATTTTCGCAATCACGTCCTCGCATTTTTCATCGAACCGGTCATTGCCAGCCACGACCCGAAGCAATTCGAGATCACCTGCTATTCCAGCTGCACGCAAACCGACGAATTCACCCGCCGCTTGCAGGGACTGGTGCCGCGGTGGCGTGACATAGTGTCGTTGGATGATGATGCGGTGGCAGCGCTGATTCGCGAAGACGCGATTGATATCCTCGTCGATCTTTCCGGACATACCCGCGGCAACCGCCTGCCGGTATTCGCGAGGAAGCCCGCTCCGCTGCAACTGACCTGGCTGGGGTACCTGGGGACCACCGGCATGAAGGCCATGGATTATTTCATCGGCGGGCCGCAGGCGGATCCGCCGGACGATGCTGATGCCGAATTCTGCGAAACAATATTACATTTGCCGGTGACCAGTTGGTGCTTTCGCGAACCGCCGCATGCACCTGTTGTCAGCGCCCTGCCCGCGTCACGCAATGGCTTTGTCACCTTAGGTTCATTCAGTAATTTCCTGAGACTGGATGACGGCACTTTTGAATCCTGGGCTCAGATACTCAAGGCGCTGCCCGATGCAAGGCTGAGGGTTGTCGGTGCACCGGAAGACGAATCGCTGGATCGGATGACCCGCATCATGGATGCCGCAGGGGTTGAAAAGCACCGCCTGGATTTCATCCGCAAGGTGAGCTACACCCGGTATTTTGAATTGCTGGCAGAAACCGACATCGCCCTGGGTTCCTATCCCTACAACGGCGCGACCACTATCTGCGAAGCCTTGTGGATGGGAGTACCGGTAGTCAGCCGGTTGGGCGACCGGCAAGCTTCACGCGCCAGTCGCAGCATTCTGGGTGCCATCGGAATGGAACGCCTCGTGGCCTCCGATCCCGTGAAATATGTGGAAATTGCGGTCGAACTCGCAAAAGACCCCGCCACGTTGTCAGTGCTTCGCGCGGGCATGCGCCAGCGAATGCTGGACTCTCATCTGATGGATGCCAAGGCGTTTACATCGGCGCTGGAGCAGGCCTATCGCCGCATCTGGGAGGAATGGTGCGCCGGCCGATCGTCAAAAACATGATTTTTTTGGCGGCTGGCGGCGGCGCATTGCCGCGCTGCGATGCTACCGCTACGGTTTGGGTTTGACGGTGCCCATCAACTGTTTGGCGATCTGCGGTTCAAGCAATGTGAGCTGCTTGATGGCTTCTTCAAATTCTTCGCTCGGACCGGTGCGCGCAAGCACACCCGCGAGGCTCGCCCATGCAGGGCTGAATTCCGCATCGATGAGGACGGCGTCGCGATAGGCTTGCTTGGCCCGTTCAAGCCGGTTGTCATCGCGGTAGGCCTCACCGAGAAGGTATCGGGTCTGCGCGGTATTGGAGTTGATGTAGACCGCTCGTTCCAGAATCTCTGCCGCGCGCGCAGGATCTCCCGATTGCCGGTAAGCCTCGCCCAGCAGGTTGCGCGGATCGATGTCCTCGGGGCTGCGCGCAATGGCGCGCTCGAGCAGCGCGATCGCCGGTTTGAATTCCTTTTGCTGAATCTGGGCGAACGCGAGGATCACCCACCAGTCGATTTCCTCGGGTTCGGTGACCATCCTGGCGGCCGCGAATTTCGCCAGTCCAACCCAGTCCTTGCGGATCTCCATTTCAACGACCTGTTTGGCAAGGGCATCGTCATTGACCCTGGAGGACAGCGCGGTGGACAGCAGCGGCGTGACCGGGATGAAAGGAAGCGCGGCGGCGCAGGCGGCTGTGCACAGCGCAAACAGGATCGCGGCAGCGTGCTTGCCCACGATCGGGTCAGGTCTTGGTCTGGTAGACGTAGGGCTGCTGCCTGACGCTGGCCTCATCGGCGCGTCTCTGGGTATCCAGGTCCTGGGGACGGTCCCACCAGAGCGCGCGGCCCTTGCGCTGCTCTTCCACGATTTGCGGTTTTTCCCTGAGGAGGTCGCGCATCATGATGGTGATGTCGGATTCGTAGTACTTCGCCATTCGTCCCGCCTGTGCTGATTGGGTTGAAACCAAAGGCATTATAGCAACCGGCCCTGCCTCTCGACGGCGGGTTCTTCCTTGGCTTTCGCTTCCTCTTCGCCCGCAGCTTCAATGCATTTCGCGTCATCGACGCGTGCCGCGCTCATTCTGCGATCAACCTTGTGATACACGAGTTTTCCGGCCTCCAGGGGGTGCAGCAGGGCGGCGGCGTCCTTCACCTCGCCTTCCAGCCAGAGGGACTGCTGGCCGCGGCCCACGATGACCGGCATCCGGTCATGAACCATCGCCGCCTCTGAATTGGCGTCGGTGGTGACGACGGCATAACTCTCGATCGGCGAACCGTCGGGGGATATCCACTCCTCCCACAGGCCCGCCAGCCCCGCCGGACCGGGTTCCCGAAGGTAGATGAAATAAGGCTGTTTGCGCCCGCCTTCCTCCTTCCACTCGTACCAGCCATCGACGGGAATCAGGCAGCGCCGCCGCTTGAAGGCAGCGCGAAACGCGGGTTTTTCAGCCACCGTTTCTGCACGCGCATTGTTCATTTTGGCGCCAAGGCTCATGTCCTTTGCCCAGGACGGGATCAACCCCCAGCGCGCGATCGCCATTTCGCGTCCGCCATTCGCTGCCATCCGGACGATGGGCGCGAGCTGCGTGGGCGCGATGTTGTAGCGCGGCGGCCACGAGGGCGTGGACTTCAGACCGAACTGCAGCGCGACGACTTCGGGGTTGCTGTGTAGCGCGTAACGGCCGCACATGGGGTAAATGCTCCGGCTGAACCAATAATGGCCGATTGTAAAGCCACCGCGCCTCCCATATGCTCCGCTTGTACGCGGGCGCGGTGCTGGTGTATCGTTCGCGCCCCTCCCGCCCCACACCCTTCAGACTGAAAAGCAAAACGTGATCGTAGCCTCCGGCATTTCCATGCAGTTCGGGCCCAAGCCCCTGTTCGAGAACGTCTCCGTGAAATTCGGCGACGGCAACCGTTATGGCCTGATCGGCGCCAATGGTTGCGGCAAATCCACCTTCATGCAGATCCTCGGTGGCGAGCTGGACCCCAGCGCCGGCTCGGTCTCCATCGACAAGAACGAGCGCGTCGGCCGCCTGCGGCAGGACCAGTTTGCCCATGAAAATGAACGGGTTCTCGATGTGGTCCTGATGGGCCATGACCAGATGTGGAGCGCGATGCGTGAACGCGACGCCATTTATGCCAATCCCGACGCCAGCGAAGATGATTTCCTGAAGGCCGCCGACCTCGAGGCAAAGTACGCAGAATGCGGCGGCTACACAGCAGAGGCGCGCGCCGGCGAACTCCTGCTGGGCCTGGGCGTGCCCATCGGCCAGCATTCGGGTCCCATGAGCGAAGTCGCACCAGGCTGGAAACTGCGCGTTCTCCTCGCACAGGCGCTGTTCGGCGATCCGGACATCCTGCTGCTCGATGAGCCGACCAACAACCTGGATATCAACAGCATCCGCTGGCTGGAGGACATCCTCAACGCCCGCCAGAGCACCATGGTCATCATTTCCCACGACCGGCACTTCCTGTCCAGCGTCTGCACCCACATGGCCGATGTCGACTACGGCAACATCCGCGTCTATCCGGGCAACTACGACGACTACATGGAAGCGTCCACCATGGCGCGCCAGCAACAGCTGAACGCCAACGCGCGCGTCAAGGACAAGATCGGCGACCTGGAAGAGTTCGTGCGGCGCTTCCGCGCCAACAAGTCCAAGGCGCGCCAGGCCACCTCGCGCATGAAGCAGATCGAAAAGCTCAAGGTCGAGGACATGAAGCCCTCCAGCCGGCAATATCCCTTCATCCGTTTTCTCATCGACGAGAAGGAAAAGCTGCACCGGTTGGCCCTCGAAGTGCAGAGCCTCACCAAGAGCTACGTCAAGGGCAAGCCCCTGTTCAAGGGCGTGAACCTGATGGTGGATGCGGGCGACAAGATCGCCATCATCGGACCGAACGGCGTGGGCAAGACCACCCTTCTGCGCTGCCTGCTGGGCGGCATGGCCGAAGATTTCCAGGGGCCGATGGCGGTCGATTCCGGCGCGGTCAAATGGGCCGAGAAGGCGCGGGCCGGTTATTGCGCCCAGGACCATGCGGCCGACTACACGCAGGATGAAAATCTGTTCGAATGGATGGGCCGTTGGCGGCGCAAGGATCGCGGCGACGATGACCAGATCGTGCGCGCCACCCTCGGTCAGTTGCTGTTCTCAGGCGACGACACCAAGAAGTCCGTGAAGGTGGTCTCCGGCGGCGAAGAACAGCGCCTGATGTTCGGCAAGTTGGTGCTCTCCATGCCCAACGTCATGCTGCTGGACGAACCCACCAATCACCTGGACATGGAATCCATCGAATCCCTGAACACGTCCCTTGAAAAATTTGCGGGGACACTGATCTTCGTTTCGCACGACCGCGAGTTTGTCTCGTCGCTTGCCACGCGCATCATCGAACTCAAGCCCGGCGCCGACGGCGAACCGGCAACCGTGGTTGATTACCGCGGCAATTACGAAGATTACCTGGCGACGCAGGATCTCGGCTGAGAGATCAATCGCCGACGAGCACGAAGGGTGCCCAGAACAACGGATGGGCGTAGGCATATTCCGACTTGCCTGTGGACGGCAGCACAGAACCCGGTCCGTCCATCAAGTCCAGCATCGCCAAGCGCAGACTGTCTGCTTTCGCCGTTGGCGCACCAGTCGCGTACCGTTTGAACAGGTCGGTCATCAGAAGCCGCGCTGCCACGCTGTCCACCGGCCAGTTCGAGACCAGCAGCGCCCTCGCCCCGGCATAGAAGAACGCGCGCCCCAAACCTGATACAGCCTCGTGCCCCGCTCCGTCGCCCGACGCCGTATTGCAGGCGGACAACACCACCCAGTCGGCGTTCAGCTTGAGCGCAAGAATTTCGTCCATGGTCAGCAAGCCATCGCCCTCGACGCCGGCCACTTCGGGTGCGGTCAACGCCAGTGCGGGTTGCGACAGGCCGTTGAGTTCTCCGGGCACCAGGCCGTGGGTCGCAAAGTGAACAATGCGCCGGTCCGCGAGATTCATGGTCTTCACCGTCACCTCGTTCGCATTCTTGTGCAGGATCACATCCTTCGCCATGTCCGCACCCAGCGTCTTGCCGATCTCCATGAGTTCGTCTTCGGTATCGGGCAGTCGCGGCAATAACGCGAGTTCCGCTGAATCCACATTTTCGGTCTTGGGCGCGCTGCGCAAATGGACCGGTATGCCGCGTGTGGTGCCGGCCGCCGCCACCTTCTGCCCGCCTTCCTGCAGGAACTCGCGCTCCTGGGCTTTCGAGAAAAACGGATCGCCGATGCCCAGGTACATGCGGCGTTCACCACGGGGCAAAGGGGTCTTGCGTAGCGTTGTCAGGGCTGTTACCGACGGCAGTTGCGTCAGAGTCGCCTGACGAATCAGCCAGGGCACAGACTTGTACCCCTCGAAGGGAAGCGCAGATTTGGCCGTGAGCGCAACGATCGAGGTCGGCAGCACCGCGAAGGGCAGTTGGCCGAGCGGTCCGTGCGGCACAATCAACAGGCTCTGGCTTTTGCCCTTCCACGCCGACTCCACCGGTTTTAGCAACTGCTCGTAGAGTGTGCCCGCTGCAGCAAGATCAAACGCAGGAATGTCATTGATGCTGCTGGCGGAAGGATCCAAAGCCTTGCGAATATGCTCAACTGTCTTCCCCACCTGCGCCATGGTCAACGGCGAGCTGGCCATCACCACTGCACCGCTCTTGGGAACCGCCCATACAAACGAAGCATCCTCTCCGAGGTAAATGGAGATCATCGTTTCGCCCGCGCGCAGCGCCGCCTGCACCTGCGCGGTTGAAACCGGTTTGGGGTCGATCAGTTCGGCATAGTCGGGAAATCCTTTTTCAATCTGGGCCTTCAAGTCGCCGCGTTCCTTTGTCAGACCCTCAACATCCTTGCGCATCTGGGCAATGACGCTGGGCAGTTGCTGCGCGGGCGGCGCCGCCTGCATGCTTTGCAGGATGTCTGACAGGGCGCTGATGCGCCGGCGTGCGTCCTGTTCGCGGCGGGCCAGATCGGCGAGCACCGGATCGCTGATGGTGGTGCGCGCAGCGCTGGCCGACATGGCGCGCTGCACTTCACTGCCACGGGCTATATCGGCCAGACGGAAGGATTCGGCAACAGGGTCAATCCCCGGCGTGGCCAATCCGGCTGCTTTGGCCTTGGCCAGCAAATCGAGGTAACTCTCCAGGATGAGCGTCAGGCGCCGTGTCTGGCGCACACTGCCGGAATCCGTGGCGCTGCTGTTCCGCGCCTGCTCGATCAGAACAGGAATCGCCTTGGCGAATTCGGAGAGGGCCTGCGGCCGTGCCCCGCTTTTGTCCAGCGCGATGGCGTAGAAGCCGCGGACATAGGCGGTGACCGCATTCCGCTCGCCGTAAATCTTCGTGTTTTCAGCCAATAACGGTTCCAGCATCACCTTCGCATCTGCACCCCTGTTTTTCTTCAGTAGTGCATGCGCCCAGTCCATATCGCCACCGGCCATGCGCTTCGCAAACTCCGGATCACCAGCAAGGCTCGCGCGCAAAGCATCGAAGCTCGCCAGTGCTTCATCCCATTTCCCATTGGCCACGAGGGTCGAGCTGTATGCCTTGCGCGCACCTATCGCGGCCTGGGATTGGGGGTTGCGCCCCGCTGCCGTCGAGACTCTTAAGGCTCTCCCGAGACATAAGGGTCGCTTCAGCGAAACGCCCCTGCTCCAGGAGAATGAATGAGAATATCTGCATGTCGATGACGGACTCGACGGAATATCTTCCCGCGCGTTCAAGCGTATTTTTCAGCGAAGTGCGGATATTGAGTTCCGCTTCGCCAAGACGTCCCATCTGCCGCTGAATAATGGACACCCGCCGCAGCAAGGCCGAGCGCAACGACGAGTTTCCGTCTTCGCCTGGTGGCAACAGCCCCTTGCTTGCGCGCACCTGCCTGTCGGGTTCGTCGGCTTCGAGTTCGAAGAGCGCCTTGCGATAGGCGGCTTCGGCTTCCACGAGTTTGCCTTCGGCACGGAATATTTCGGCCCGCCCCCGTTCCAGGGACGCCGTCCAGATGTGTCGCGAAATCTGTCCAACGGGTGACAGCGCAATCCGCTTGAAGGTCGCTTCAGCATTACGCAGCGACACCCTTGCCGCATCGAAGTCACCCAGGATGGCGTTGATCTGCGCGGCGAATCCTTCGTGGCTGATGATGGCTCCGGAAAGGTTCCGCGGTATCTGCACCAGGCGCTCGCGCAGCACCTGCTGCGCATTCAGAATATTGCCACCAAGGAATTCGGCGCTGGCCAGGCTTATAAGCATCTGCAGCGCCTGCGGGCTGCCCGGCGTCATGCTGTCGCGCGCCTTGCGCAGGCTTGCGATGGTTTCCACGTTATCGCTTAGCCTGCCCGCGGCCAGGCCGCGATCGAAATAGAACTGGAACAGGGCGTTCTGATCAGTCGTTTCGGGCGGCGACAGTTTGAGCGTCGCTTGTGCTTTCGCTATCGAGCCAGGATCCGGCTTGTACTGATCAAGAATCTGCAGAACATCGGAAATGGACCGTGGCGCCGCAGCCTGTGGCGCCTCGCGACCGGGTTCCTGTTCAGGTTTGTCCTGTGCCCATACGGGAGAGGCCGGAACAATGCCTATGGCAATGGAACAACAAACCGCGAGGACCAGACGGAACAGCAGGCGAATTGGCATGCGGCAACTCATTAAGTCTTTGTTTATTATATGTTATTTAGTCGCCAACCAGCACGAAAGGGGCCCAGAACAGTGGGTGCGCATAGGCATACTCCGACTTGCCTGTGGACGGCACCACCGAACCCGGCCCGTCCATCAAGTCCAGCATCGCAAATCTCAGGCTGTCAGCCTTTGCGGTTGGCGCGCCGGCCGCATAGCGCTTGAACAGATCCGTCATCAACAAGCGCGCCGCGACACTATCCACCGGCCAATTCGAGACCAGCAGCGCCCGTGCCCCGGCATAGAAGAACGCCCGCCCCAGTCCGGAAACCGCTTCATGGCCGGCACCGTCACCCGATGCCGTATTGCATGCTGACAACACCACCCAGTCGGCATTCAGTTTGAGCGCAAGGATTTCGTCCATGGTCAACAGGCCATCGCCTTCCACCCCGGCCACATCAGGCGCCGTCAGTGCGAGGGCCGGCTGCGTCAGGCCGTTGAGTTCTCCAGGCACAAGGCCATGAGTGGCAAAGTGAATGATGCGCCGGTCCGCGAGGTTCATGGTCTTGACCGTCACCTCGTTGGCATTCTTGTGCAGGATCACGTCCTTACCCATGTCCGCACCCAGGGTCTTGCCGATTTCCATGAGTTCGTCCTCGGTATCCGGCAGTCGTGGCAGCAAAGACAGTTCGGCCGAGCTCACGTTGTCGGTCTTGGGGGCGCTGCGCAGGCGAACCGGCACGCCTCGCGTGGTGCTCGCGCTCGCGACCGCAACCTTGACGGCGGATTCCTGCTGGAACTCGCGCTCCTGCGCTTTCGAGAAGAAGGGATCGCCAATGCCCAGGTACATGCGCCGCTCTCCACGGGGCGCGGGCGTCTTGCGCAGGGTCGTCAATGCGGTCACCGAAGGCACTTGCGTCAGCGTCGCCTGCCGCAGCAGCCAGGGTACGGTTTTGTATTCTTCGAACGGCAGCGCACTCTTGGCCGCCAAAGGCGCCATCGACGTCGGCAGCACCGCGAAGGGCAATTGGCCCAGCGGTCCGTGCGGCACGATCAGCAGGCTCTGGCTGCTGCCCTTCCATGCGGACTCCACCGGTTTCAGCAACTGCTCGTAGAGTTTTCCCGCCACAGCCAGATCAAATGCGGGTATGTTATTGATACTGTCGGCAGACGGATCCAGGGCTTTGCGAAGATGTTCAACCGTCTTTCCCACCTGTGTCATGGTGAGCGGCGCACCGGACATGACCACCGTCCCGCTCTTGGGCACCGCCCAGACAAAGGATGCGTCCTCACCAAGGTAAATCGATATCAGCGTCTCTCCCGTCCGCAGAGCCGATTGCACCTGCGCGATTGAAACGGGCTTGGGATCAACCAGTTCGGCATAGTCGGGAAATCGCTTCTCAATCTGCGCCTTGAGATCGATCCGCTCTTTGGTGAGGCCCTCGACATCCTTTCGCATCTGCGCGATCACACTGGGCAGTTGCTGCGCGGGCGGCGCGGCAAGCAGGGTTTGCAGAATATCGGACAGTGCATTGATACGCCTCTGTGCGTCCTGTTCGCGCCGTGCAAGATCCGCGAGTGCCGGATCGCTGATGGTGGTGCGCGCGGCGCTGGCGGCCATGGCCCGCTGCACCTCGCTGCCGCGGGCGATGTCAGCCAGCCGGAACGATTCGGCCACCGGATCAATCCCGGGTGTCGGCAGGCCGGCATTTTTCATCTGCGCCAGCAGATCGATGTAATTCTCCAGGATCAGGGTCAGGCGCCGCGCCTGACGCACGCTGCCCGAATCGGCGGCGCTGTCGTTGCGCGCTTGTTCAATGATGACCGGGACGGCCTTGGCGAATTCGGCCATTGCTTGCGGCCTCGCACCGCTTTTGTTGAGTGAAACGGCGTAAAAACCGCGAATTTGCGCGGTGGCGGCATGCTGATCACCAAACGTCTTCGCGCTCGCGGCAAGCATGGGCTCCAGCATTGTTTTGGCGTCGGCAGCGCGGTTCTTCTTCAAGAGTGCATGCGCCCAATCGAGGTCGCCACTGGCGAAGCGAGCAACCAGCTGGGCGTCATCGGCAATGCTTGCACGCAATGCTTCATAACTCTGGATCGCCTCATCCCATTCGCTGTTGGCAACCAGCGCGGCACCAAGCGCCTTGCGGGCTCCAATGGCCGACAGGGACTGCGGCGGCACACCGCCGCCCGCGAGGCTCTTCAATGCCTCGCGGGACATCAAGCTCGCTTCGGCGAAACGCCCCTGCTCCAGCAGAATAAAAGCGAATGTCTGCATGTTGCCCACGGTATCGCTGGAAAAGCGCCCGCCCTGTTCCAGCGTAATTTTCAGTGCAGCGCGGATGTTGATTTCCGCCTCTCCCAGGCGCCCGATGCTTCTCAGTACCGAGGCAAGCCGACGCAATACAAAGGCGCGCGTTCCTTGATTGCTTTCATCGGAGGGCTGCAGCAAACCTTTTGCTGCCCTGGCCTTCTGGTCCGGCAGATCTGCCTCGAGTTCGCGCAGGACTTTTCGATATGCAGCCTCGGCCTCAACGAGCTTTCCTTCGGCAAGAAACATTTCCGCACGACCGCGCTCAATATAGGACAACATGAAATGTTGCCAGAGTTGCATGGCCGGGGCGCGGGAAACCTTCGTATAGGTGCCTTCCGCGGTGCGCAATGATGATCGGGCCACGCCGAAATCCCCCAGAAACGCGTTCATGCCCGAGGAAAGGGCCTCACTGATAATGAGTTGTCCGACCTGGTTGCCCTGGGCCAGCTTTGACGCTTCGCGAATGGCCTGACTGGCATTTGCCGGATTTCCGCCCCGCCACTCTGCCGAGGCAATATTCCTCAGCAAAACTCCGTAGTTCCGATCTCCCTGATCCATGAATTCGCGCGCTTTGCGCAAGCTGGCAATGCCTTCCGTCAAGTCGCCCAGAGTGTTCGCGGCGCTCCACCGCGCGTAGTAGTGCCTCACAAGCTCGGCCCGGTCTTCAGTCTCCGGCGTCGCCAGCTTGAGCGTCGCACGCGCCTTTTCTATTCTGGCTATGTCCGGCTTGTATTGATCGAGAACCTTGATGATGTCGTCGATTGAACGCGGGGATGGGGCCTCCTGCGCCTGCGGTTCCTGCGCCGGTTGATCCTGCGCGCCGACCAATGCGGCGGACAATGCGATTGACGCTCCGGCGATTAACCGGGCAAAGGGCAAAATCGGATTTCTGGCAATCATGGGGATTCCTGTTGATCTGACAACCCAACCAATGAGAACGCAGTATTGCCCCGCGCGGTTGACAGTTTTTTGATTTTAAGGTCTAAGGTTTTCCACGGCACCGCCGATACCACATGCAGAACGCGACTATACCGTCAACACGATTGGGCATTCTCCATGGCAGAAGCCGCAACACCCCAAAAATCGCTCGAGGAACAGGCCGATCGCCTCGCAAACGATCTGGTGATTCCGCCCTGCCCGGCTGTTCTCGCAAAATTCACCGCGGAGATGAACCGGGACGACCCCGATCTGCGCAAACTGGCGGGCCTCATCGGTGCCGATGCCGCGCTCTCCGCCGCCATGCTCAGCACGGTCAATTCACCTTTCTACGGCCTTTCCCGCAAGGCGAGCAACATCCAGCACGCATTGACCATCCTGGGTTTGCGCTCGGGCGCCAACCTGATCACGCGGCTGTTGTTGCGCCAGGCATTTCCCGCGGCCTCGGGATCGCTGATGCAGAAATTCTGGGACGATTCCCTGCAGATGACCGACACGGCGGCCCAGATCTCCGGTGAATTCAAGGGCATAGACCGCGACGAAGCCCAGACCTACGCCCTGTTCCGCGACTGCGGGATGGCGGTGATGATCGCCAAATTCCCTGACTACGGCGAGATTCTTGCGGCGCACGCGCGCAGCCCGGGAGTTGCACGCATGATGGCCGAAGATGCCCGTTACCGGTTCAACCACGCGCGTGTCGGCTACGCGCTTGCGCGCGGCTGGTTCCTGCCGGAGCCCATGTGCAAGGCCATTCTTTTTCACCACGACATTGCGCGCGCCGCGGCAGGACAACGTGATGCCGTGCCGGCAGATCCGCGCCTCGTGGCTTTCGGACTTCTTGTCGAGCAGGTGGGTGCCTTGCGTGGCGACCAGGGACTGTGTCCCGACTGGCTCGCCAGCGAAGCCCTCGTGCTTGAAATCCTGCATCTCGATCCCGAGCGGATCATTGCCATGGTCACCGTCGGAGCGTTCGAACCGGCCTGAACTTCTTCACGAATGGCGCGCGCGGACGGAATCATCAATAATCCGGCTGCAATCTGTCATCACCATTCACAAAGAAGATCATGCGAATTGCAATACTTGGCGCCGGCCCGTCCGGCCTCTACCTCGCCTACCTCCTGAAACGGGCGAAATTTCCGGCCGACATTGAAGTCATCGAGCAGAATCCGCGCGATGCCACTTTCGGCTTCGGGCTGGGCTTCTCGGAGAGCGCGCTCGAGTTCCTGGATGCGGAAGACCCGGAAACGCATGCCGCCATCACCCCGGCCATGGAATTCTGGAATGACAGCAACCTGTACCTGAAAGGGCAGCAAGTGCGCATCGACGGCATGCGCTATGCCGGCATCGGACGGCTGGCGTTGCTGCGCATCCTGCAGGCGCGTGCGCAGTCGGTGGGCATCGTCCCGACCTACCAGAAGGCCATAACGAAACCCGAAGACATTGGCGAAGCCGCTCTGATAGTCGGCGCAGACGGCGCCAACTCGGTGGTACGCCGTGCCCACGAAGAGGCCTTTGGAACCACCGTCAAGCTGCTGAAAAACCGCTTTGCCTGGTATGGCACCCATAAAAAATTCGCGGCGCTCAGCCACACCTTCGTCGAGACGGAACTTGGCACCTTCAATGCCCACCACCACCCGCATGCGTCCGACATGAGCACCTTCGTGGTGGAAATGGACGAAGCCACTTTTTTCCGCGCCGGATTCGACAAGATGCCCCAGCCCGAAGCTAAAGATTTGTGCACGAAGATCTTCGCGGACACGCTGCAGGGCCATGAACTGATCTCCAATAATTCCATCTGGCGGCAGTTCCCGAGGATCGCCACGCAGCGCTGGTCCGTGGCCAACTGCGTGTTGCTGGGCGATGCGCTGCACACCGCACACTTTTCAATAGGCTCGGGCACGCGCCTGGCCATGGAAGATGCCATTGCGCTTGCGAAGGCCCTGATCGCAAGCCCCCGCGACATGCCACAGGCCCTCGCCGATTACGAAAGCGCGCGAAAGCCCGTCATGATCAAGCTGCTGAATGCCGCCAACACCAGCTCCGACTGGTACGAGGAATTCCCAAAGCACATGCAACTCTCCCCGATCGAATTCGCCTACAGCTACATCACGAGATCGGAACGAGTCGACATGGAGCGGCTGCGCAAGAGTTCGCCGGAATTCGTCGCGGCCTACGAAACGCATCTGGCGAAAGCTCACAAACATTAGCCACCCCAAATCGTCCCCCGACAGGTTCCATCGATGTTGCGAATACACCCGTCCCTGATTGGCCTTGCCCTCCTCATTGCCGCGGGCGCCGCCTGCGCGCAATCCTGGCCGGCAAAACCGGTCCGCATGATCTGTTCGGTCGCCGTGGGCACCGCGCCGGACCTCGTGCTGCGCATGGCCGCCGAGCGGCTAT
>CAIUKQ010000390.1 GCA_903899705.1 uncultured beta proteobacterium | reverse complement strand
TTGATGCGCGTGATCAGCGGCTTCGGAAGCGCGGACGGGCCGAACATGGCAAACCACGATGCGGCCTTGGTGAAGCCGGGTACCGTTTCCGCGACCGTGGGAATGCCGGGCATGCCCTCGTAACGTTTCAGTTCCAGCACACCGAGCACCTTCAGCTTGCCGGTGGACATCAGGGGTTTGATGGCCGAGGTTCCGGGGAAATAGATGCTCACCTGGCCGGCGATGACCGCATTGGTCGCCGGGGCCGCACCCTTGTATGGCACGTGGAGCATTTCAATGCCGGTGGTGCGTTTGAAAGCTTCGCCGGTGAAATGCTGCATCGAACCGATGCCCGCACTTGCATAGGTCAGCTTGTCCGGATTCTTTTTTGCATAGTCAATCAGTTCGCGGATGGAATTCACCGGAACCGACGGGTGCGCCACAAAGGCGGTAATGGGCGAGGCCATCAGGTTGATCGCCGAAAAATCCTTCACCGGATCGAAGGGCAGCGTTTTGGAAAGATAGACGCTGGTGGCGAGTGTGCTGGAGGTGGCGTAGAGCAGCGTGTAGCCATCCGGGGCCGCGCGCGCCACCATCTCGGAACCGATGGCCCCGTTGGCGCCGGCGCGATTGTCGATGATCACGGGTTGCCCGAGGGTTTCCTGCATCTTCGGGGCCACCAGACGGATGATGATCTCTGTGGCGCCGCCGCCCGGGGGGAATGGGGCGATGACACGGATCAGTTTGGTCGGATACGTCTGCGCCGATGCCGGTGACGCGATGGCGATCAGCATCGTTGCGACGAGGGTATTGCGGAGGGAATTCTGCATGGGTGTTCCAGTCGTTGTGCAGGCGGGAGATATTACATCGTCCCGTCAGTGGTCCAGACGTCCGCCGCTGCAAAACGGTGATTCACCAATGTGGCCTGGATTGACGTCGTAGAATCCGCGCAACCTTCAGCGGAGAAAATTGTGTTTCCTCATATCAAACCGGCCCGACTCCTCTTGCTTGCAAGCCTTGCGTTCCTGTTTGCAACCCTGCATGCCGCCGCGCAAAGCTATCCTGTGAAGCCCATACGCACCATCCTCACCTACTCGGGCGGCGCCGAACCGATTGCGCGTCTCATCGGTCAGAAAATCACCGAAACCATGGGTCAGCCCGTGCTGATCGAATCGCAGACCGGCGCCAATGGCTCGGTGGGTGCCGGAGCGGTAGCGCGATCGGCGCCGGATGGTTACACGCTGCTTGCATCCACCGGTGCCACGCAGATCATTCGCGGCTTCCTGGTGAAGGATGTGCCCTACGACCCGTTCAGGGATTTCACGCCCATCTTCCACACCTTCGAGGCGGTGAGCACCATCGTGGGCCATCCGTCGGTGCCCGGCAGCCTGAAGGAGATGATCGATTACGCGAAAAAGAATCCGGGGAAGCTGTCATTCGGCACCACGGGCACCGGTTCGGCGTATCACCTCGCGGGCGAACTCATACAGCTGATCGCCGGCGTCAAATTCCTGCATGTTCCCTACAAGTCCAGTCCGCAGGCCATCACGGATCTGGTGGCCGGGCGCATCGATACCGCATTTTCCGTGTACGCCACCACACGCCAGTTCGTCGAATCGGGCAAGCTGAAAAACATCGCGCTGCTCAACAATGGGGGCTTCGCTGCGCTCAATGGCGTGCCGGTGGTCGGGGACATCCTTCCCGGTTTCCAGAGTCCGCCGCTGTGGGGCGGCTATTTCGGCCCTGCGGGATTGCCACCCGCCATCATCTCCCGCCTCAACGGCGAGATGAACAAGGCGCTGGCACAGGCGGACCTGCGAACCTTGATGGAGCGCGGCGGCCTCGCGCCCGCCGGCGGCACGCCCGAGCAGTTCGGTGCAATGATGAAATCCGACGTCGAGCGGCTGCAGCGGATCGTCAAGGCCGCGGGCATCGTGCCCGAATAGACAACCTCCGCGCGGTTCGATCAGTCCAGGCGCAGATTGGCGATCTTGACCAGTTCCGCGCTGGTGGCAAGGTCTCGCTTCATGTAGGCGACAAATTCCTCGATGCTTCCCCCGGTGGGGGTGAGCGCCATCGGCGCGAAGATTTTGTTGGTCCAGACAGGATCTTTCACAAGGCGGTTCACCTCGGAATTCCATCGCCTCACGATGGTGTCGGGCGTATTGCGGGGCAGGAAGATCGCGATCCAGTTGCGGAAGTCGAGGTCATAGCCCTGTTCCTTCAGGGTAGGTACCAGTGGCAGCGGCGCATAGCGCTCGCCGTTGCTGACCACGGCGAGCATTTTTGTTTTTCCGGCCTTCACATGCGGCAGCATCACCCCCGGGCTGTTGGTGAGGGCCTGCACTTCATCGGTGATGAGCGCGCGTATCACTTCCGGAGATCCCTTGTAGGGAATATGCGTGAATTTGACGTTGGCCTTGGCCTGGAACCACTCCATGTAAAGGTGCGATGCGCTGCCTAAGCCGATGGACCCCCAGTTGATGCTGCCCGGTTTTACTCGCGCAAGCTCAATCAGTTCCTTGATGTTGTTTGCCGGAACCGAGGTGCTCACGGTGATGGAGGTGTCGATCACGGCGATATGCACCACGGGCACCAGATCCCGCTGCGGATTGAAGGGCAGTTTTGCGTACGCAAAGGGATTGAGGGAAATGATCACGCCGGCCGGAAGGCAGACGGTGTATCCATCCGGATCCGCCTTGGCACAGGCTTCCACCCCGATGTTGCCGTTGGCGCCGGCGCGGTTCTCGACGACGATCGACTGACCCCACGAGGGGCTCAGGGTCTGGGCAATGGCGCGTGCTGCTGCATCCACAACACCACCGGGCGGGAAGGGCACAATGATGTTGATGGGTTTTGACGGGTAGGGCTGCTGGGCTTGAAGGGCGGGTGCGAGAGAGAGCAATGCAATCAAAGCGCTCGTCTGAAAGATGCGTGGATTCACGTCGCGTTTCTCCTGTTGAGTGGCGGGCACTCTATCACCCTGACTCCGTCGCGGTCGAACGCACGCAATGGCCCGATCCACCGCAGGCAGGCGCTTATCGGGCGCGGCGCGGCCCGCTGGTTTTCATTGGACGCGACTTTGCGGGGAGGGCGGGCGTTGTCAGACTGTGGCGGGGCTCCGGGCGACGATCGATGGCGCGCCGCCCGCCCAGGCCCGTTCCCGCCGGCTGGAAATTCGGCACCAGGTGGCGCTTGCCGTTGCCGATGAGGTCGCTTCGCCCCATCTTGTGCAGGGCCTCGCGAAGGATCGGCCAGTTCTCCGCGTCGTGATAACGAAGGAAGGCCTTGTGCAGGCGTCGCTGACGTCCGCTTTTGACAATGCCGACGCTCTCGGAGGTTTCGCTCACTTTCCGCAGAGGATTCTTGTCGGTGTGGTACATGGCCGTTGCCAGCGCGAGCGGAGTTGGCAGGAAGGTCTGCACCTGGTCGAGGCGAAAACTGTTTTTCTTCAGCCACAACGAAAGATTCAGCATGTCCTGATCGGTGGTGCCCGGGTGCGCGGCGATGAAATAGGGGATCAGGTACTGCTCTTTGCCCGCTTCGGCGGAGAAGCGGTCGAACATTTCCTTGAACTTGTCATAGGCGCCGATGCCCGGCTTCATCATCTTGGAGAGCGGCCCCTCCTCGAGGTGCTCGGGCGCGATCTTGAGATAACCGCCGACGTGATGCGTCACCAGTTCCTTCACATATTCGGGCGAGCGCACCGCGAGGTCGTAGCGCAGGCCCGAGCCGATCAGCACCTTCTTGATGCCCGGCAGTTCGCGCGCTTTTTTGTAGAGTTTGATCAGCGGCGCGTGATCGGTGTTGAGGTTCTCGCAGATCCCCGGATAGACGCAGGACAGCCGCCGGCACGAGGATTCGATCTTCGGGTCCTTGCAGGCCATGCGATACATGTTGGCCGTGGGGCCGCCGATGTCGGAGATCACGCCGGTGAATCCCGGGGTCTTGTCGCGGATCTCCTCGATCTCGCGAATGATCGAATCCTCCGAGCGGCTCTGGATGATGCGGCCTTCATGCTCGGTGATGGAGCAGAAGGTGCAACCGCCAAAGCAGCCGCGCATGATGTTCACCGAGAAGCGGATCATTTCCCAGGCGGGAATCTTCGCTCCCTTGTAGGAAGGGTGCGGCGCACGTGCGTAGGGAAGGCCGTAGACGTGGTCCATCTCCGCGGTGGTGAGAGGCAATGGCGGCGGGTTGAGCCAGACATCGCGCGCCGCGTCCCCCGTGCCGTGAGCCTGCACCATGGCCCGCGCATTGCCGGGGTTGGATTCCAGATGAAAGGTGCGTGAGGCATGCGCATACATCACCGGATCCTGGCTGACCACTTCATAGGCGGGTAGTCGCACCACGGTTCGCGCGCGGTCCGCTTTCTTTGCAGCAAGGCGCTGCTCGCGGGTGATGAATTTGATGGGGGCAACCATCGGTGCGGCCCCTGCCGTTTCGGAAGGAGGGGCTTTGGGAGCGACGGGTTCCATCGCATAAGGGTCGGCATGAACCGGCAGGGCCCCGGGCGTATCGACCGTGGTGGAGTCCGCTTCACTCCAGCCCTCCGGCCGCGAGCCGTGCGGCACCATGAAGGCGGTGCCGCGCAAACTCTTGATTTCGCTTATTTTTTCGCCCTTGGCCACACGGTGGGCGAGTTCAATCAGCGCCCGCTCGGAATTGCCGAACAAAAGAATGTCGGCTTTCGAATCCGGCAGGATGGACCGGCGAACCTTGTCCGACCAGTAGTCATAATGCGCGATGCGCCGCAGGCTGGCCTCGATGCTGCCGATCACAAGGCCCGCGTCGGGAAAGGCTTCGCGGCAGCGCTGCGAATAAACGATGACCGCGCGATCGGGTCTGCGATTGGGGTCGGCGTTCGGTGTGTAGGCGTCATCGGAACGGATGCGCTTGTCCGCGGTGTAGCGATTGACCATGGAATCCATGTTTCCCGCGGTCACGCCATAGAAGAGATTGGGCTTGCCCAGCTTTTTGAAGTCATCGGCCGAGTGCCAGTCCGGCTGGCTGATGATGCCGACGCGAAACCCCTGCGCCTCCAACAGTCGGCCCACCAGCGCCATGCCGAAACTCGGATGGTCGATGTAGGCATCGCCGGTGACGA
>CAIUKQ010000389.1 GCA_903899705.1 uncultured beta proteobacterium | reverse complement strand
TAGCGCCCTGGAACCACGCCTTCCCATCCCGAACAGAACCGTGAAACGGGGCCGCGCCGATGATAGTGTGCATGCGTATGCGAAAGTAGGTCAGTGCCAGACAACCCCCTCCAAAAGCCCTCCAAAAGAGGGCTTTTTTTTTTGACAAAATACCAAGACAATGTTTAGGCGTTCCCACCACCTGTGGATGGCAATCATGTTGATGGCGTGCACTTCCGCGCCCGGAATAATCTACGAGATATCGGGAACCTTCGGAAGCATCGTGGTTGAAGAAAGCGCCACAGGCATGCGCACGCAGAGGTTTGCTCGAAACGGCGCCCGTCAAAGTGTCGTAAAGCTGGGAGACCCTGACCACATCGAACTCTCCTATGCCAGAACAATGATGGCGGGGCTCGCATTGAGCGGAAGCTCCGGTCGCATGCTCGTACTCGGCCTCGGCGGCGGCAGTCTGCCAATGTTCCTGCGCCGGAACTATCCTGACGCCGTCATCGATGTGGTCGAAATAGATCCCGACGTTGTCGTCGTCGCAAAACGATTTTTCGGGGTTATCGAGGACGACCGATTGCATATTCACATCGCGGATGCCCGACGATTCGTGGAAAACAGTGTGTCTGGCATCTACGATCTGATACTGGTGGATGCCTTTGGCGCGAACCATGCTCCAGCCCATCTGACCACGCAGGAATTCATGCGATCCTTGTATAAAATCGTGTCGTCGGATGGGGTGGTTGTCGGAAATCTCTGGCGTCGTGCCTATAACCCCGATTACGACTCCATGGTCCTGACCTATAAATCAGTATTTAATCAAAGCATCCTTTTGGATGTGACGGGCGACGTGAACAGCATCATCATCGCGCTACCCGCAAACACTCCAATTAATCGTGAGCGATTTGCTGTCGCGGCAGGCAACCTAGAAAGGAAACTGAGGTTGCGATTTGATCTGGAGACATTGGTCAGGAATGCTTATCAGCCAATATCTGCCCTGGAACTCAAGGGCAGCATTCTTCTGGATAAAGATGTCAAAGCGGCTCCGTAACTGATAACGGCTCGGCTCCCGTATCTGGAACCGCAATTCGTGTACAACGAACCCTTCCGGAGAGCGTCACTTGGCGCAGTTTGGCCGCAGGTGACATCTACAAGAGGCCTGGTGTGGGACGGCGTCGCAATCTGGAAAACGCTTCCGACAGTCCAGAACCTAGCCGGCGAAGGGCAATCTCCACGAGTAGTACAAAAGCAGCCAGACCCACCAACCAAGGCCAGATCTGTACTGAGACCCGATATTGCCGCCGGTTCTTCTGAAAGACGTCGCGCGGATCGGCAATGGATCCGCCTCCCGTAAGGCTGCTCAATTCCTTCAGGGAAGTTTCATCGACGCCCAGTTCGCGAAGCTCTTCCGCGTAGGGCACAACGAGCCCCGACAGCTGCGAACCTACCTCGCTGTTATCCAGACGTTGCGCCATGCCAACCAGATAAACACCTTCTTGCTTCGCCGGAAAGCGGCCACGATATCGGCCTGGAGCAATCTGTTCAAGGTCTATGACTGATCTATCACGATCGGGCGATACCACACCAACCTGGGTATCGAGCAGGTTGATGAAGGCGCCTTTGCTGTCGATGGCTTCGATGGTGACCTCCCCGAACCCGTCGCGCCTTGCAACACTTGCCGAGAAGTTTTCATTGGAACCGCTGCGCAGCGTCCAGCGAGTCAACTGGGACCAGAATTTGTTGAAGTCGCGCCAATTGAGCCACTGCTGCGCCCAGCGAGGATTGGTATCGGAGGTAAACGCTGCCGCTCGTCCGAGACCATACCGCCATGTCGCCAGAATGGGGTCTTCCCAATGACTCAGCAGTACTTGTTCAGCGCCTGCTTTGGCCGTCGTTGCCACATAGCCGTTCAGTTGCGGAACGTTCTTCCAGTCGATTTCCTGCGCGGCTTCATGCGATGCATCGACCAATACAGGGCGAAATGGTTGTTCGACCACGGTTGAGTTGGAAGCAAGCTGGGTTTCCACGGCAAAGATTCTGGGGAGCGACTGTGAATCCTCGGTCCTGTAGAAGCGCCCCTTTCCCCATTGCGAAATGTTGAGCAACAACCGCTCATCCGAGTATTTTCCAACCGCAACCGAGGACACGGTGATCTGATCCCGCGACATGCGTTCCACCAGTTCCTGGAACTGGTCGCGGCGCATCTGCCCGTCGGTGAGGAATATGACGTGCTTCAGAAGCGCCGGCCTTCCCGCAAGGGCGGCGTGAGCCTCTCGCAATGCAGGGAAGCCTTCCGTACCGCCACCGGACACGATGGAGGCGATTGCGTTGTGCAGTTGCTCCTTGTTTTTCGCCTGGCGCAGTGTCATTTCCCATTTCCACTCGTGATCCCAGCTCATGATTCCGACTTCGCTGTTCTCGTCGACCAGGTCGATCACCAGGTGCGCGGCTTCCTTGGCAAGATCCAGATAGGTCACCTTGCCGGTGGCAATGGTGGTCATCGAATCGGATCGATCGATCGACAGCACAATGGAAAGGTTGGGCACGTCCACGCGTTGTTTGACCTCCATCGAGACCGGCAGTGCCTCTTCAATCGGTGTCTGGTAATAGCCGCCCAGTCCGAAACTCTGGTCACCGCCCACCATGATCAGGCCGCCACCGTTGTCTCGCACGTAATCGCGGATATTGACCATCTGTCCACGGCTCAGGCTGATCGCAGATACATTCGAAAGAATTATGCCGTCGTATTTCTTGAGTCCCGCAATGTCGGTCGGGATACGAGAAGGCTCCACCAGCGATACCTCAAGCTGTTGTGCCCGAAGCGCGGAAGCCAGGGACTGCGCGTGGCCGCGGTCGCGGTCGGCGATCAGCACCTGCGGCCGACCGCGGACCAGTACCGTTGCGACCGCGCGGTTGTTTTCCTCGATGGTGTCGCCGTCGACGTCGATCGCCGCCTGATAGACATGAATACCGTCGCGATCCAGGGATTGCCTGTAACTGAAAACGTTCTTCCCGGCAGTCAGCCTGACCTGCTGCGAACCGATAAATTGACCATTGCGAAACAGCGAGACTCTGGCCGGCGTTTCCTTGAAACTCCATGCAACGAGTTTTGCGTAAAAAGGTTCGCCGAATTTAACTTCGCGCGGAACCTGCAAAGACTCCGCGACGACTTCCTGGGCAAGCGTCAGTGGCGCGGTGATGTAGTGGATGTCGATGCCTGCGGCGCCGGCGGACTGCGCGCCTTCGAGGGCACTGCCCGATGTCTGCCGGCCATCACTGACCAATATGATGCGGTTGGACTGCCCGGACGGTAGCATCGCCTGCCCGAGCTGCAGGGCATGAAAGATATTTGTGCCGCGGCTGTTGATTGATTTTTGCGGAGAATCCACTTCAGGGTGGATTCCCAGCGGCTGTTCGACGGTGGCATCGGCACCGAAGATAACGACACCGTTCTGATCGTCAGGATTGGCCGAATGAACCGCCGCCTGCACGAACTGCAGACCCCGCGAACGTGCACTCGCGCTGATACTGTCCGAATGATCGAGGAGGAAAATCACATTCATCCGATCCACCCACTGCGGAAAACTCGGATTGAAAAATACCGCGCTCAGCATGGCCATTATCAGCGCGCGCGCACCAAGTACTGCTCGGTCGCTGGCCTCCCTGGGAAAGCCGATCTTTCCGCCACTTTGCCGCCGCCAATACAGAAAACCTTCCATCAGCAGCACCAGCAGCGCAAGCGCCACCAGCGCTCTCCAGAATTCCTCCTCGACAGGCGCCAGCCGCGATGAAACGGCGTCGGTGCCCGCCGGCAGGGGGCGGGGCGCAATATCTGACTCCTCGCCGTCCATGAGATTGGCCGCAATCAGCATTTCCGCCTTGCCGCCGGACAGGG
>CAIUKQ010000388.1 GCA_903899705.1 uncultured beta proteobacterium | reverse complement strand
TCCGCGCGCTGGTGTTCGAGGCCGCCCGCTCGGCCGACATGAACGGCGCCGAATCCGGGCAACTGGCCATCGCCGCGCGCGTACTCGCGGGCGAGGCATCCCTTGCCATCACCAAGTCATCGATCCAGCTGCACGGCGCGATAGGATTCACCGACGAACACAACATCGGCCTTTTTCTCAAACGCGCCATGGCGCTCGCGGCCCAATATGGCCCGACCGGCGCCCTGAGGCGCCAATACCGCGAAAACCTGAAGAAACATGCCGACGGAAACTGGCCGGGCCTGCCGCGCGTGGGAACCGAAAACGAAGAAGACGCGCGATTTCGTGCCGAAACACGGACATGGCTCGAGGCCAATCTGCCCGCCAGTTACCGGAATGTGCCGACACGGCTCAACTATGCAAACACCATGGACTGGCATCGGCGCCTGTATGCGGGCGGCCTGGTCGCCCCGGGCTGGCCGACGCAGTACGGCGGCATGGGGGCAACGCTGTCGCGTCAGGTCATTCTCGCCGATGAACTCGCCCGTGTCGGCGCACCGGAAATCTCGGGCCAGGCCATCAACCACATCGGCCCCATCCTGCAGCGTTTCGGCACACCCGCTCAAAAGGAACAGCACCTTGACGCCATGCTGCGCGGCGACAAGGTCTGGTGCCAGGGATACTCCGAACCCAATGCCGGGTCGGACCTCGCGAGCCTGCGCACCAAGGCCGCCGTGATGGGCGACCACATCATCGTCAACGGCCAGAAAATATGGACCACCTGGGCCCATAACGCGGACTGGATCTTCGCGCTGGTGCGCACCAATCCGGACGCGCCCCGCAAGCAGGAGGGCATCTCCTTCATCCTCATCGACATGAAGTCACCGGGCATCACGCGCCGGGCCATCCAGACCATTGCCGGTGACGATGAACTGGCCACAGTGTTTTTCGACGATGTCAAAGTGCCCATCGAAAACGTCGTCGGGGAAATCAACGGCGGCTGGAAAATCGCCAATGCCCTGCTCGTCAACGAACGGTTGGGCAGCGCCGGCACGCAGCGCAATATTGTCACGCTTCACCACATCTGGCGCCTGGCCGCCGCGTCGGGACTGGTCGAGGATGAGGCATTTCTCGACCGGCTCGCCGGCGCCGAAATCGAGCTCACAGCCATCGCCTCCGCTTACGCGCAGGCGGTATCCATGCTGGATCGCGGACAGGTCGGCGCGGAATCCTCCTTCATCAAGATCGCGGGCACCGCCCTGCTCCACCGGTTGTCGGACATGCTTTTTGAAGCGTCCTGCGCACTCGGGGGGGGGCAGGGCACGGTCAAGCTGGATGACCTCAATATTTCGCCGGCCATTTCCTTTCTGCAAAACAGGCGGGCCACCATTTACGGGGGCACGCAGGAGATCCAGAAGGATATTGTCGCCAAGCGCGTGTTGAACCTGCCCTGAAGCTTTCCGGATTGCGTCGGCTATTCCACGTGGGCGCCTGAAATCTTTATCAGCTCCGCCCCGCTGGCACGATCACGCACCAGGTCTTTGGCGAATTCCTCAGGCGTGTTGGCGATGGGCTCGAAGCCGGCCGCGATCAGGTTCTTCTCATTGAATCCCGGATTCGCGAATATTTTTTTCAGTTCAACCGGCATCCGCCCCGCCCGATCCTTCGGAGCCCCTGCCGGTGCAAAGAAACCGAACCACACGCGTGTATCGATCCCGTTGATGCCCTGCTCGGCCAGCGACGGAATCTCCGGCATCAGCGGCGAGCGCTTGTCGCCGCTCATGGCAATGACCCTGAGTTTTCCGGCCTTGTGGAAATTGATGAAACCTCCCACACCCAGATAGGTGATGTGCGACTCGCCCGCGAGCATGGCGCGAAAAAGATCCGGCGGCCCTTTGTAAACAATGTGGGTCATGTCGAGGTTTTCCTGCTTCTTCAGCCATCCCACCAGCAGGTTGGCGGTGGTCGCGGGCCCCAATGATCCGTAATTGAATACACCGGGCCTGGCACGAGCGGCGGCAATGAACTCCTTCAGGTTGTTGGCACCGACAGAAGGGTGCACTACCAGAGCCAGCGCCGTGTACACCACGTTGCTGACCGGATCAAAGTCGCGCATCACATCGAAGGGCAGCTTGCTGTAGAGATAGGGCAACAGCGGCGTCGTGCGATCGAACAGGCAGTACGAATACCCGTCATTGCTGGACTTGCGACAATTCTCGGCAGAGATGATGCCATTGGCGCCCGGGCCGTTTTCGATGACAAAGGGCTGGCCCCAGGATTTCGTCAGTTCGGCGCCGATCTGCCGGGTCAGGGTGTCTATGGGGCCACCCGGCGGAAAGGGCGAATACAGCCTCAGCGCCTTGTCCGGATAACTTTGGGCCGGCGCGTTCCCCGCGACGACAAGCAATGCAAACAACAGTCCAATCCGCGCGGCATCTCGCATGACAGTCTTCCTCCTGGGCACATTGCGGGTCTTTGATCGCCGTCAAACGGCGGCATGCGGATGAATGTAACATCCCGCACTCAAACGCATTTTCGGCGTTTTCACAATTCACTTTCGTTTTCAAAATTCACTTTCAACTAACGGGCAGGACTGTCATGACAGAAAAATACCAGGTGATCATCGTGGGTGGCGGGCCAGTGGGTGTCGGCCTCGCCGTTGATTTGGGCCAGCGCGGAATCTCCGTTGCACTGGTGGAGCGTCACCTGAAACCCCAACGCATCCCCAAGGGCCAGAACCTGACCCAGCGCACGCTGGAGCATTTCTATTTTTGGAATTGCGTGAAGGAACTTCGCGCGGCCCGCGTCATGCCCCAGGGCGTTCCCACCAGCGGCATCAGCGCCTATGGCAACCTGATGAGCGATTACTGGAACGCGCCCTCGCAGCGCGAACTTGTGCAGAAATATTATTTCCAGGAATACGACCGGCTGCCGCAATACTGCACGGAGGAAGTGCTGCGCAAGCGCTTGTCCGCCCTGCCCTCGGTCAAGGCGATGTTCGGCTGGGGCGCGGAGAAGGTCGAGCAGGACGCCGCATCGGCGCGCGTCACCGTCGCCGCCCGCGAAGGCGGTGAGCGACGGGTGCTGGAAGCCGATTACGTGGTGGGCTGCGACGGCGGCCATTCTGTCATCCGCGACCAGATCGGCATCGCGCGCACCGGCGCCGAATTTGACCAGAAAATGGTGCTCATGGTGTTCCGTTCGAAGGAACTGCATGAGGGGATGAAACGTTTCCCCGTCAAATCCACCTATAACGTCATGCACCCCGACCTCAAGGGCTACTGGATGTTCTTCGGTCGCATTGACGTGGGCGAAGGCTTTTTCTTCCATGCGCCGGTCCCCAACGAAACCACCACGGAAAACTACGATTTTCTGGGGCTGCTGCACCGCGCTGGAGGATTCAAATTCGCGGTCGAATTCGAGCACGTCGGCTTCTGGGATCTGCGCGTCGCAGTGGCCGAGGAATACCAGAAAGGGCGTGTCTTCATCGCCGGCGACGCGGCGCACAGCCACCCGCCCTATGGCGGTTACGGCCTCAACAATGGGCTGGAAGATGCCACCAACCTGGGCTGGAAGCTCGCGGCCAAACTGCAGGGATGGGGGGGCGACGCACTGTTGCGATCCTATTCCGAGGAACGCCGTCCCATTTTCGTGGAAACCGGCCGCGACTTCATCGCCGCCCGTATCGAGGAAGACCGCGTCTTTCTTGAAAAATTCAGCCCGGAAAAAAATCGCGAGGAGTTCGAGAAGGGCTGGAAGGAGCGCATGGTCAAGCTGAGCGGCCGCGCCCAGGTCTATGAACCGCATTACGAGGGATCATCGGTGATGATGGGCCCGCCCGGCGCCGTATGCAGCGCGCACGGAAACCACACTTTCACGGCGCGCACCGGGCACCACCTGCCGCCCTGCACCCTGGGTTCCGGAAAAAATGTGTTCGAAGAACTGGGAACGGGCTACACCCTGTGTGCCTTTGGCGTGAAGGACAGTGACGTGGCCGGCTTTGAAGTTGCGGCGCGCACATTGCAAATTCCGCTGAAAGTCGTGCGTGACAGCTACGACAATGGACGCGAAGCCTACGAATCGAAAATGATGCTGGTGCGTCCGGACCAGTACGTCTCCTGGAGCGGCAACGCCCCGCCCACCGATGCCCTGGCGGTGATGAAGCAGGTTGCCGGCCTGGATAAATAAGGGGGGACGTACCACGGTTTCAGGCGAAAAACCGTGGTTACGTCTCCGATAGATCAAAGCGCGTTGCAGGGCCTGCGCAGAGTGCGCCACATGTGGGACGAGGGCGTGTTGTCATTGCCCAGGCCCTCTTTCGGCGTCTTGAAATGCCGGCCAACGATGTCCTCGAACTGCTCGGGTTTGATCACGACACTGGCGTCGAAGGAGTACAGGTCGTTCACGCAGATCATGCGCGACGACATGTACCACTTGTGGCTCTTCGCGCGCTGGTATTCCGCTTCAATGTAGGGCTCCGGTTTGTAATCCGCCCCGAACATGCGGATGTACTGCTCGGGATAGCCATAGCCCACCGACTCATCGGGATAGAAGCGCAGGGCCTGATGCATGCGGATGGCCCAGCTCACTTCCTCATCGACATAGGGCTCGATCAGCTGCGCGCCCCAATAGCCGTGATCGCTGCGGATGAACCCCGTTACGGCAATGTCGTGCAGCAGGCAGGCGAGCACCATCTTCTCGGGCAATCCGTTCTTTTGCGCGAGATTTGCGCTTTGCAGCACGTGCTGGATGCCCGGTTTCTGCGCGAAACGGTATTTGTAGAAATCGAACAACGTGGGTTTTTCCGGCATCGCGGGCAGACGCGGATCTTCGCCCATCATGTAGTGGCGCCCGGGTCCCGGTGTTTCGCTCGAGCCGGTGAAAAGCTTGCCGTCGGCAAGGTTGTACAGAAGAGACTTGGCAACGATGCGGTTCTCGAACTCCTTCAGTTCTTGCATTTCGAGTTCGTCGGCGCGATCAGACATGCTTTTTGTGGCGACGGTCATGGTTTTCGTCCCTGGAGTGGTTTCACGGTGCCGTGCATGTCACCGCGGCCGGGATGGTATGCCACACGTTCGGCGGGTTGCCCGGCGCGCCAATTTTACTTCTCACCACCACTCCGGTGCATCCGCCCCGTTCAGCCGGGAATCAGTCTTGCCACATGGTCGGCGATGGCCAGTGAGGCTGTCAGACCGGGCGACTCGATCCCGAACAGGTTGACCAGCCCGGAAACGCCATGGTCTTCGGGCCCCTGGATGACGAAGTCACCCATTGGATTCTGCGCCGTGCCCAGCTTGGGCCGGATGCCGGAGTAGGCAGGCTGAAGGGCACCATCGGGAAGGTCAGGCCAGTATTTCCGGATCTCCGCATAAAAGGCGTCTGCGCGCGAGGGATCGACGTCATAGCTGATTTGATCAATGGCCTCCACATCCGGCCCGAAACGCGTCTGGCCGGCCAGGTCCAGCGTGACGTGCACGCCAAGTCCGCCGGGCACGGGCACCGGATAGATCAGTCGCGAAAACGGGGAACGCCCCATGAGGGAGTAATAGTTGCCCTTGCTGAAGTGATTCGGCGGCACCTTCTGCGCGGGCAACCCCGTGAATTGGCGCGCGATGACAGGCGCATTGAGTCCCGCGCTGTTGATGACCACGGATGCTTCCAGCACCATCGGCCCGTCACCGCCGACTTCAATGGCGATGCCGCCCGCCCCGCAACGGGCTGCCAGCACCGGCGCGCCAAAGGCGACCACGCCGCCGGCGGACTCCAGGTCACCCTGCAGAGCCAGCATCAGGCCGTGGCTGTCCACGATGCCCGTGGAGGGCGACTCCAGCGCCGCCACGCAATGCAGGCGCGGTTCCCGCTCGCGCACCTCGGCCAATGGCATGAAACGAAGGTCGTCCACGCCATTGCCCCTTGCCGCTGATACGATTTTCTCCAAGGTCGCAACCTGATCAGGCGCAGTGGCAACAATGAATTTACCGCTGTTGCGATGGGCCACACCATGCTCGGCGCAGTAACGGTAAAGGAGTTTTTTGCCTGCGACGCAGAACCGCGCCTTGAGCGAATCCCTCGCATAGTAGATCCCCGCGTGGATGACTTCGCTGTTGCGCGAACTGGTGCCGGTGCCGATGATTCGCTCGGATTCAAGGACGATGGTCTCCATGCCTCGCAGCTGCATCGCGCGCGCGACGGCGAGGCCGACGACTCCGGCTCCGATCACCACGCATTCTGTTTTCTCGGACATCGCTGCTCTCTTTTTTTCCGTTCGCGATTATCATTCGCCGCAACGCTTTCTGCCGCAAATTTATTTCCGGAGCCCCCATGAACGACAAACCCGCCGTCACACCCATGTATCCCGCCGAACTGGTGAAGGCGCCGCCGCCACTGCCCGGGGTGCGCGTCATTGAAAACGTGTATGTCACCATGCGTGACGGCGTGAAGCTCGCGGTCGACATCTTCCTGCCCGAGAAGGACGGGAAATACCCGGCGCTGTTCTCGACGTCCCCCTACATGAAGGATATCCAGAGGAAGCCGCCGCAGTGGAGCCACGCCATCGAATCCGGCGCCACCGCGTTTTATGTACCCAAGGGATATGTCCATGTCGTCGCGCAGGGGCGCGGCGCGGGCTTGTCGCAGGGCAAATGGGAGTGGTTCGGTAATGCCGAGCGCACCGACGGATACGACATGATCGAATGGATCGCGGCCCAGCCCTGGTGCACCGGAAAAGTGGGCATGATCGGCGATTCCTACTGGAGCTGGACGCAGTACCACGCCGCCATCGCGCAGCCGCCGCACCTTGCCTGCATCTGCCAGCAGGATTCCACGCCCGATTTCTACCGCGATGTCGCGTATCAGGGCGGCATCTTCCATCACCAGTTCGTGGTGAGCTGGATCAGCTATCACACCGCGATGATGGCCTGGCCCGGGCCGGTCGAGGGCAAGCAGGAGCCGATGAATCTCACCTGGGAGGCGCACAACCACCCCTGCGACGGACCGTTCTATCGCGAGCGCTCACCGGCCACCAACCTCGACAGGATCAAGACCCCGGTGCTTGCGATTGCCCCGCAGGGCGGCGCGATGCATTTTCGCGGACAGCTTTGGGCATGGCCGCGCATCCAGGCGCCGAAAAAACTGCTGGTGGTGCCGCCCACCGGATTCTGGTCGCATGTGCGTTACCTCACCGACCGCAACCTCAACCGCCAGATGCTGCGCTGGTTCGATTACTGGCTGAAAGGCATCGACAACGGCATCATGGCCGAACCGGACGTCGCGATATTCGATGCCGCGACAAGGCAATGGCGCTACGAAAACGAATACCCGGTCAAGCGCACGCAATGGGAGAAGTTGTATTTCCGCGCGAATCCCGAGGGGCCCGCAACCCAGGCTCCCTACGGCCTGCTTCTCAAAGACGCGCCGGCCAACGAGGCACCGGATAAATACAAAATGCCCGATTCCTACACCCAGATCACGGCCAACAAACCGGTGGTTGCATTCGCAACGCCGCCGCTGGATGCGGATCTTCGCCTCTGGGGGCCGATGAGCCTCACGCTCTACGGTTCCTCAACCGCGCTCGATACCGCCTGGTATGTGAAGGTGGCTGACCTCAAGCCCGATGGCAGTGTGGGGCGTGTGACCCGCGGCATTCTCAAGGCGTCATTCCGGGAGGTCGATGCCGCGAAGTCCGCGCCCGGCCAGCCGTTCCACCCGTTCGAGAAACAGGACCTGCTCGAACCCGGCAAGGTCTACGAATTCCAGATCGAACTGACGCCCATCTGCTACACCTTCAAAAAAGGCCACCGCCTTCAGGTGCAGATCGCGAGCGAAGACATCGAATACAACTCCATCCACCGGCAGGTGGACGTGATGATCTTGCCGTGGCCGGTGGAGAATTCCATTCATCACGACTCGGCGCATCCGTCGCACCTGGTGCTGCCGGTCATTCCGGATGCACCCGAGATCAAACCGGTGAGTTCGCCGGTGGCCGACATCAACTGGACCATGCCACCGGGCAGTTGGATGCCCAATACCGATGGCTGGCCTCTGACCGGAGACTGAATTTCAGTCGATGACGATCCTGTTCTTGCGGATGACTTCGCCCCAGCGGTCGTAATCCCGCCGGACGATGGCATTGAAGGCGTCGCCGGATACACCCGAAACCTCGAAGCCCAGCTCTCGCAGCCGCGATGCAACAGCGGGCGCCTCCAGTGACCGGCGAATATCACCAGCGATTTTCTCCTGCAGCGGTTTCGGAATTCCGGCTGGCGCGAAAATGCCATGCCAGCTGGTGATGTCGACGCCCGGATACAGGGAATCAAAGTTCGCAACGCCGGGCAGCTGATCCAGCGGTTTCGATCCGGTGACCATCAGCACATTCACCTTGCCCGCCTTCGCCGCGGGAATGATGCCGCTTGATACATCCAGCATCAGCTGCACTTCTCCCGCAATCAGCGCCTGCAGGGCCGGGCCCGCGCCTTTATATGGAATCTGCGTGAGTTGCATGCCGGCGGCCAGACTGAGCAATGCAACATACAGGTGCTGGCCCGAGCCCACGCCTCCGGTTGAATAATTGATCTTCCCCGGCGACTTCTTCGCCTCCTCCACCAATTGCGCAACGGTGGTGATCCCGGTGGACGGATGCGCCCCGAGCACGTAGGTCAGCGCGACGGTCTGGGTGATGCCGACAAAGTCCTTGAGCGGATCATAGGAAGACTTTGTCATATGCGGCAGCGTGATCAGGGGCGATGAACTGATGATCATCAGCGTATAGCCGTCCGGGGCGCTCTTGGCGAGAAAATCGGGCCCCAGCGTGCTACCGGCCTTGTTGTCGACAACAACCGACTGTCCCCAGCGCTCCTGGAGGTCCCGGGCAATGAGGCGACCCGAAACATCCAGAGGTCCGCCCGGCGGATAAGGCACCACCAGCCGCACTGGCTTGGAAGGGAAATCCTGGGCCAAAACTGCCGAACCGGCCAGACTCAGGCACGTGGCCAACACAAACGGAATAACACGCTTCATCTAACCTCCCGCGTTGAATGGCAATTTCAGGCAGCCGCCATTTCACCCCTTGCAAGAGCCAGACGGTGCGAAATCATGGCGCTTGCGTTGCGATGGAGAATCTTCTCCCGGGCCTCGCCGTCGATCTCTGCCTCGGCCACCGCCTTCGTCGACCAGTCGCAGCCGAATTCCGTGCCGTCGGTGCCGAAAATGATGCGGTCCGGTCCGTACAGCCGCACACCCGCCTCGATCGCACGGGCGCCAAAGGAATTGCAGTCCACAAAAACCTTCGAGCGCGCGAACCGTTTTGAGGGCAGTTCCTCCTCTGGCGTGTCGAGCAGGCAGCGATGATCCATGCGCTCTATTTCATAGGGAATGTTGCCGCCCAAATTGTGCACGTGCACCTTGGCCTCCGGATACGCGTCCAGATAGTCCGTCAGGCACAGCGTCACCATCACCGAAGAAAGGCTCGCCTGCATGTCCAGCGTGCCGTTGCGGCGGCGCGCATTATCAATGTCGTTGCCCACCTTGGGCCATGCGTCGCCCGGCAAGGGGCCATTGTGGATGAACACCACGGCGCGATGGCGGTTGGCCACCTCCATGATGGGCCGCACCTTTTCCGCCGCCTTGCGGCTGGCAAATGCATTGCCCGGCATGATGACGCCGATGATGCCCGGCAATTTGATGGCGCGCTCGAATTCGATGGCCGCAACGGCGACATCCGTCTGGGGCACACAGGCATAGGCGGCAAATCGACCCGGGTTGTCCCTGCACAGTGCGGAAACGCTATCGTTAAAAATGCGCAGCAGGGGCAGCCCTTCTTGCGCAGGCAGGCGTTCGGTCCAGGAAAATGAACCCAGCATGGAGAGGACCGCCGTGGTGATGCCTTGACGATCCATTTCCGCAAGGCGCGAGGGCACATCATCAAACGCAGTCGCCACCGGTTCTTCCGTATTCCGCGTCTTGATCACTTCGACACCCGCGGCATTTTTCATAATCCGCGGCTCGGCAGTGCGCTTGCGCATCGCCTCGATCAGCGCGGCGGGTCTCCAGTGGGCATGCATGTCGATTTTCATGATGGGCTCTCCATGGATCATTGGAATATCAGCTAACTTGCAGCGGGCAACCGGCAGGCCGTCGCAATCCCGAATCAGACTGCTTGCCGCCTGGCTTCATAGGCAATATACAGTAACATCGATTTTTGATTGAGCCTACGGTCCGGTCTCAAACTGGGTCGCATCCCTGCAAGGAATGATGAATGAAGCACCTGTTGAAACCCGGTTTCTCCACGCTCATGCTGGCCGCAATATTTGCGTCGCCCGCAGCCGGCATTGCGCAGTCTTATCCGGAAAAGCCCATCCGCCTGATGCTCCCCTATGAAACCGGCGCCTTCCCGGACATCGTCGCGCGCCTCGTCGGTGGCAAGGTCGGAGACTCGGTCGGGCAGCGCATCCTTGTGGAAAACCGCGTCGGCGCCAGCGGCAGCGTGGGCACCCTCGCGGTAGTGAAATCACCCGCCGATGGCTACACCCTGCTCGCGGTCATCAACAACCATGCGACCAACCCGTACCTGTTCAAGAACCTTCCCTACGACCGCCTCTCCGATCTCGCGCCGGTAACCCTCATGGTAAGGGGTCCGCTGGTGCTGGCGGTCAATCCCAAACTCGGCGTCAGTACGCTGCAGGAGTTCATCAAGCTGGCCAAATCAAAGCCGGGCGCGCTCAACTTTGCAACCGCCGGCGCCGGTTCGCCGGGACGGTTGCTGATGGAAGCCTTGAAGATCGACGCCGGCGTCGACGTCACCATGGTTCCTTACAAGGGCACGGCCATCGCGCTGGGAGAACTGGTCGGGGGCCAGGTGGACGCCATCTTCGCCGCGGTACCGAGCGTCAGCACACATTACAAGGCAGGTCGGGTGCGCGCTCTTGCCATCACCTCGGAATCGCGCACCGCGATCGTGCCCGGTGTGCCGACAGTGGGCGAAACGCTGCCCGGATTTGCCGGCGAAGCCTGGATGGGCCTGCTCGCGCCTGCCAAAACACCGCCTGCCATCATTGACCGGCTCAACGCCGAAGTCGCGAAGGCCCTCGCGCTGCCAGATGTGAAGGCGCGCCTGGCGGAACTCGGCATGGATACGGTGGGCAGCTCGCCCGCACAGTTTGACCAGTACCTGCGCGCCGAGTCGGAACGGTGGGGACGGGTGATACGGTCGCAGAAGATCGAATTGGAGCAGTAGCCCTGACTTGTATTTGAAATTGAAATTGACATTGACATTGGGGACGCTGAATAGAATGCGGTTGTAGCGAGTCGCGGCAGTGAACATTACCAGAGCAGAACAACGCAAAGGCCATCTGCGCGTTTGCCTCATGCACGCCGTTCATGGTGCTAATGCGCGCCATTCTCGGGCTTGATCTACCGCCTGGAAAAACGGTGGAACTCACGCAAGGTGGCTACCACGTAATGCTCATAGACCTGAAAACCCAGGTACGCGAAGGCCAGTCTGTTCCAATCACACTGTTTTTCGAAGGCAGCGACAAGAAGCGCCAGACGGTCGACGTCAGGGCAATGGCGCGGCCAGACGCTATGTAGCGGCGATGACGGCGGACGGACTGTTCACCGTCACCGACGCGGCAAACTGAAATCCGACGGCAAACGGCACTGCGAGGAAGTTACTGTTTCCCAACGCCGTATAGGCCGTATGGGGCGTTGTGGGAAGTTGCATTGCCGGTAAGCTTTTTGTACAATTTCAATACGTACAAAAGAGGCTTGAAAAATGCCACGCATTACCGTTGAAGACAATAGCCGCCTCGCCCTGCGTGTTCGTGCAAACGACAAGGCGACGCTGATGCGTGCCGTTGCGCTCGAGCATACTGACATGACCGATTTCATCCTGCGTCATTCGCTGGAAGCGGCGCGAAAGGTTATCGAGCAGGAGGAGCACCTTCTCCTCACCGGGCGCGACAGCCTTCGGGTGCTCGCTGCGCTGGAAAATCCGCCGGCGCCTAATGCCAGACTGCTCAAGGCTGCACGCCGTCTACCCAAGCGCCCATGAGCGCATTGGGCGGAATCCGCGCGCCAATGCCGGGCGCCTAAATGAGTCTGCCGGATTGGCAAGAAGCCCCAATATCGAGAACTCACAACCGGGAATCCTTCGATTGCGGCGAACCGCTACTTAACGAGTTCCTACTTCGTCATGCTCGCCAGAACAACGATAAAGGCGGCGCAAAAACCTTCGTGGCAGCCCCCAGTAACGATGGCGGACGCATCCTGGGTTTTTACAGCCTCAGCCCGGCCTCGATCGACTATTCGCGTGTGCCAGCGCTGGTGAAACAGGGACTGGCCCGGTACGACGTCCCGGTGTTCCGTCTGGGTCGCTTGGCGGTCGATCGAACCATGCAGGGTCGCGGCCTGGGTGGACAACTGCTGCTATCCGCCGGGCGCCGCTGCATTCGCGCCGCAATCGAGGTCGGTGGAGTGGCCCTTCTGATCGATGCCAAGAACGAGCGGGTCGCTCGATGGTACGAGGCCTATGGAGCGATCGCCTTGCTGGATGCCCCGCAGTCCCTGGTGCTGCCCCTGGCCACGATTCAAGCAGCACTTAAGGCCGCAAAGCAGTTATAACAGAAGCGAAATCGCGGTGATGCGGCCATAATCCTGCGGCTTTTCATTGGTCGCAATCCATATGCCCTCCAAAGCACTCTCGAATGAACTGACCTCCCACGACCTGCTCAAGACATTCGCGGTCAACATCATGGTGGTCGATCACCTGGGCTATTATTTTTTCGAGGATGATCTTTGGTGGCAGGCGGTGGGGCGCATCGGTTTTCCGGTCTGGTTTTTTCCTGCTCGGACATTCCACGGGGCGTGATCTGCCCACCCGTCTGATCGTGGCGGCCTGCATTCTGCAAGTCGTACACAGTTCGATCGGCTTATCCTTCTTTCCGTTGAACGCGTTGTTCACGATCATCTGCATCCGCGTGGTGCTGGATCCCCTCATGCGTTTTGCGCTCCTAAGCCGGGTCCGCCTTTGGATTCTGTCGATCGGGATGGCGGTGATTGCCATGCCCAATAACGCGCTGATGGAATACGGAACCCTGAGCCTCATCACCGCCATGTTCGGATATTTTGTGCGACACCGGCAGGCCATCAATGATGACAAGCTCTTGATCAGTTTCATGCTCTTTGCGCTTGTGATTTTCGTGTCCTATCAACAGGTCAATTTCGGCTTCACCCCGGCACAGTTAACATTCATGGCCCTGGGTACCGCCGCGGTGCGCTATACGCTGCTCAACTTCAAGTCACTCGGTTACCCCGGGCTGACGGCGCGCTGTCCGGCTGCGCTTTCCGCGTTCATCCGCCTGTGCGGACGCCGAACCCTGGAAATCCATGTGTCGCATCTGGTGTTGTTCGACGCGCTTTGCGTGATATTTGAATTGCCCGGCATGGGATTGTTTCAGTGGCGACTCGGTCTGCCTATTCCGGCCTTCTGATCCGCCCCGCAGTCCAGCGGGTAAAGCCGGACTCGGCCAGTCGGACATGCTGACCGCGAACTACCAGTCAAGCCGGCAACAAGCTCAAAGCACCGGTGAGTTTGCCGGCGACATCACGCTTGAGCTATGCT